>JBOGGK010000475.1:0-3169 GCA_050744045.1 Acidimicrobiales bacterium
TCTCCGCACTCGTCTATCCAACACGCACGGGTTCGGACAACACAGCGCCTCGGCCTGCCCTAATCGGTGGATTCGGGCTTAGCTACCTGGCGCCTCGCCCGGCCAGCACCTGCCCGAGGACCAGCCGGGCGCGCTCGAGGGCAGCCGCGGTGACGTGTTCGCAAGCGGCGTGGGCGAGCTCGGGGTCCCCGGGGCCGAAGTTGGCCGCCGGCACGGCTCGCTCGGCGAAGAAGGCGACGTCGGTCCAACCGAGCTTGGCCACGACCGGGCGGCCGGACGCAGCCACCAACGCGGCCAGGGCCGGGTGGTGGAGCGAAGGGGGCGCCGCCGGCGCGCTGTCGGTGACCTCGAAGCTGTCACCGTCTTCCAACCACCCGGCCACCATCCCTCCCAAGTAAGCGGCGGCGCCGGCCGGGTCCCGGTCGGGCGCGAAGCGGTAATTGAGCTCGACGGTGGCGCGGTCAGGCACCACGTTCGCGGCGACTCCCCCCGACACGCCCACGGCCTGGAGCGATTCCTGGTAGGTGCAGCCCTCGATCTCCGGCCGGCGCGGTGCCCACCCGTCAAGGGCCGCCAGGACCGGGCCGAGGCGGTGCAGCGCGTTGCGCCCCCGCCAAGGCCGGGCCACATGGGCGCGCGCCCCCGACATCATTACTTCGGCCTTGAGCACCCCTTGGCAGCCGGCCTCCACCGCGCAAGCGGTCGGCTCGCAGACGATGGCGGCACTGCCCTCCAGCAGCTCGGGCCGGGAGCTCGCCAACGCCAGGAGCCCGTTGTCGGCGCGGGCTACCTCCTCGGCCACGTAGAAGACGAGGCTGAAGTCGCACGCCGGCTCCCCCAGCGAGGCGGCCAGGTCGAGCATCACCGCCAGACCGCCTTTCATGTCGGCGGCGCCGAGCCCCCACAAGATGCCGTCGCTCACCCGGGGCATGGCATTGCCGTTGGCGGGCACGGTGTCGAGGTGGCCCGCGAGCACCAGCCTGTCCTCCCGGCCCAGTTGCGTGCGGGCCACGACGTTGTCGCCCAGGCGGCTTACCTCCAGGCGGCCTTGCGAGCGCAGGGCCGCCTCCACGTGGTCGGCGAGCAATCTTTCCTCGTGCGAGAGCGAGGGTATGGCCACGAGCTCGGCCGCCGACGCCAACAGGTCGGCTCCCCTGCCGCCGCTCAAAGCCGGGCCCCGTGCTCACGCAACATCTCTTCCAGTTGGGCCTTCGAATGGCGCCGGCCTTCTTCCAGGCGGCGCAGCACGAGCACGCAGGGCAGGCCGAAGGTGCCCCCGGCGAAACTTCGGGATCTCGTCGCCCCCACGGCGACTGACCACTGCGGCACCACCCCGCGGCCCAGCTCCTGGCCGGTGGCGGCGTCGATCACGGGGATGCCTGGGTTGAGGATGCACCCTTCCCCCAAAACTGCACCAGGCCCCACCCGGGCACCCTGGGTGATCATGCAACGGCTACCGATCTGGGCCTCGTCGCCGATCACGACAGGCGCAGCCTGGGGAGGCTCGAGCACTCCCCCGATGCCCACCCCGCCGGCCAGGTGCACGTCCCTGCCGACCTGGGCGCAGCTCCCGACGGTGGCCCAGGTGTCCACCATCGTGCCCGCCCCGATGTGGGCGCCGATATTCACATAGCTCGGCATCATCACCACGCCCCGGCCGATGAAACTGCCCCAACGGGCGGACGCCCCAGGCACCACGCGCACCCCGGCGGCTTCGAACCCGCGCTTCAGGGGGAGGCGGTCGGCGTACTGGAACGGCCCGAGCTCGGTCACCTCGACCGCAGAAACCTTGAAAAACAGCAGGATCGCCTTCTTCAGCCACTCGTTCACGACCACCTCCCCGTCGGGGCGGGCTTGGGCCACCCGGGCCTCCCCGGCGTCGAGGAGGGCGATCGCCTGGCGCACGACCGCCGCTTCGCCCTCGCTGGCGGGACCGAGCTCGTCGCGACGCTCCCAAAGCGCTTCGATCCGGCTCTGGAGGTTCACGAGCGCCGGATGCTAGCCAAAGGGGCCGCCCCCGGCCAGTGCCTGGTCACAGCCGCCCCGCGCCCAGGCGAGAGGCGACCAGCTCCAAGCGCTCGTTGGGGGCGACCGCCGCCACCCGGACGTAGCCTGCTCCGGCCGGCCCGTAGAGCTCGCCGGGTGACACCACCATCCCCGCCTCCGCCGCCAACCGGGCGGCGAGGCCCCAGGCGTCTCCCCGAGGCGCCGGCGCCCACAGGTAGATACCGCCCTCGGGCATCGGCGCCTCGACGCCGGCGGAGCGGAGTATGTTCCGCAGCAGGCCGAGGCGTTGCCGGTAGCGCTCCCGCTGGCGGCCGGCGTGGCCTTGGTCGGCGAGGGCAGCGGCACCGGCCAGCTGCACCGGCCCGGGGACCATGAACCCGGCGTGCTGGCGGACGTCCCGCAAGAAGGCCACCACTTCGGGGTCACCGGTGTACCAGCCGAAACGGAGGCCGGCGAGGTTGCTGCGCTTGGAAAGCGAGTGGACGGCGAGCACCCCGCCCATACCCCCAGGATCTGTCCCGCGGCCGAGCACGCTACGGGGCGGGCCGTCCCAGGTGAGCTCGGCATAGCATTCGTCGCTCGCCACCAACACGCCGTGCTCCCTGCCCCACGCGGCCACCGCTCCGAGATCTTCCAGTTGCCCGGCCGGGTTCCCCGGGCTGTTCACCCAGAGCACGAGCGCCCTGCGGGCGTCCTCGTCGCTTATTGCGCCCCCGTTGAGCCGGATCCGGAAGTCCGGCCCTACCGGGACGGGAAGGGCCCGCAGCCCGGCCAGGAGCGCTCCCATCTCGTAGGTCGGGTAAGACAGCTCCGGGTAGAGGACGGTGTCCCGGGAAGGGTCCCTCAGGTGCAGCCAGGCGGGGATCCCCGCCACCAGTTCTTTGGTGCCGATACACAGGGCCACCTGGTCGGGGTCGATGGAGGCGCCGAGACGGTGCCTTACCCAGGCGGCGACCGCTCGGCGTGCGTCCGGCGAACCAGCCGAGGATGGGTAACCGCGCGCCGCTCCTGCCTCGTCGGCCCGGGCTAGGGCGGCCAGCACGGCTTCGCTCGGCGGGTCGCAAGGCGCCCCCACCGAGAGGTCGACGGCGCCTCCCGGGAGGGCGGCCGCCTTTTCCCGGAGCGCGCCCAGCCGGGCATAGGGGTAGGGAGGGGGCTGGAA
>JBOGGK010000476.1:0-3166 GCA_050744045.1 Acidimicrobiales bacterium
CACCTCGACCATCCGCCGCGTCGGCCGCCCGGGCGTACCCGTCGGGGCCCGGCCGAGGGGTGAGGGCTGATGGGCCTGGAGGACCTGCACTACAACTTCTTCACCGGGTCCCTGGAGGAGGTCGTGAAATGGGCGCGAGCGTCGAGCTCGTGGGCGGCCAACTTCGGCCTCGCCTGCTGCGCCATCGAGATGATGGCCACCGGGGCCGCCAACTTCGACCTCGCCCGCTTCGGCATGGAGGTCTTCCGAGCGTCGCCCCGCCAGGCCGACCTCATGATCGTGGCCGGCCGCCTGAGCCAGAAGATGGCCCCCGTGCTGCGCCAGGTCTATGACCAGATGATGGAGCCCAGGTGGGTGATCTCGATGGGGGTCTGCGCGTCGACGGGCGGCATGTTCAACAACTACGCCCTCGTGCAGGGGGTGGACCAAGTGGTGCCCGTGGACGTTTATACACCGGGGTGCCCGCCCGGGCCAGAGACCCTGATCCACTCCATCCTCACCCTCCACGAGCAGATCCGCCGGGGCGAGATCACCCGGCGCCGGGCCGCTTCGGGCGCAGGAGCGGGGATCCACCTCCAAGAGTTCCCCGCATTGCGGCCCCCGTCCCCCGCCGGCACTGGCGGGCGGTGAGCCGGTGAGCGGGGGGCCACCGGCTCTCGAGGCAGAGCCGCCGCCCCCCCGGACGGGCGACGAGGAGGGCGAGCGCCATGGTTGCCCGGTCAGCGACGCCTTCGGGCAAGCGACCGTCCACACCGACCGCGCCCGCTACCTGGCCCTGATGGAAGCGCTCTTCCGGGACGGCTTCGAGGCGTTCATGGGCGTGAGCGGGGTCGATTACCTGACCCATCCCGGACGCCACCTACCCGAGGGGATCGACGCCGAGCGCTTCGAGGTGGTGGTGGAGCTGCTCTCGGTATCGCGCAAGGAGCGGCTGCGGGTGCGTTGCCAGGTGCCCGCCGGCGACCCGGTGGTCCCTAGCCTGTTCGACCTCTGGCCGGGCAGCGAAGCCCATGAGAGGGAAACCTTCGACATGTTCGGGATCCGCTTCAGCGACCACCCCGATCTCACCCGGATCCTGATGCCCGAGGACTGGGAGGGCCACCCCTTGCGCAAGGACTACCCCACCGGTCACGTGCCGGTGCAGTTCAAGGAGGCGCCCACGTGAGCGAGGCCCCGACCAACGGCCAGGCCCCGCCGGCTGCCCGGGCCGGGCCGCAGGTGGAGCAGCTGCTCAAGACCAAGACCTCTGAGGGCGCCCAGGAGCTGCTGGCCCGTGACGAGTCCAGCGTCCGGGAGATGCGCCAGGAAACGGGCGGCGTGCTGCGCTTGCCCGAAGGCATCGACGTCGACAGCAGCGACTTCAACTACGAGAAGCCCGACGACGAGACCATGATCCTCAACCTCGGCCCCTCGCACCCCTCCACCCACGGGGTCCTGCGGGTGATGGTGGAGATCCGGGGCGAGCAGATCCTGCGCACAAAGCCCGTCATCGGCTACCTGCACACCGGGATGGAAAAGACCGGCGAAGAGCTCATGTACCACCAGGGCTCCACCAACGTCACCCGGATGGACTACCTTTCGCCGTTTTTCAACGAGCTCGCCTTTTGCCTCTCGGTCGAAAAGCTGTCCGCCACCGCCGTGCCCGAGCGCGCCACATGGATCCGGATGCTCATGTGCGAGCTCAACCGCATAGCTTCTCACCTGTTGTGGTTGGCGACCAACGGCGCCGACCTGGGCGCGCTCAACATGATGGTCTACGGATGGCGGGACCGCGAACTGGTGCTCGCCTTTTTCGAAAAAGTCACCGGGCTGCGGATGAACCACAATTACATCCGGCCCGGCGGCGTGGCCGCCGACCTGCCCGACGGCTGGCGCGACGACGTCTCCGCCATTTGCGACGCCGTCGACCGGCGCATGGACGAGTACGACGACCTCCTCACCGGCCAGCCGCTGTTCCAGGTCCGCATGGACGGGGTGGGGGCCCTCGACGCCGCCACCGCCATCGGTTTGGGCCTTTCGGGACCTCTCCTGCGCTCGACCGGGGTCTCCTACGACGTCCGCCGCGACTTCCCCTACCTCGCCTACAGCCAGGTCGACTTCGATGTCATCGTCGGCACCGGGGGGGACTGCTGGGACCGCTTCGCCATCCGCATGGCCGAGATCCGCGAGTCGGTGAAGATCGTGCGCCAGGTGGCCAACGCCATGCCGGGAGGCGATTACCGCTCCCAGGACAAGAAACTGACGCCCCCGCCACGCAACCGCATAGACGAGTCGATGGAAGCCCTCATACATCACTTCAAGTTGTTCACCGAGGGCTTCCGGGTGGCCCCGGGCGACGCCTACGTGCCGGTGGAGTCGCCCCGGGGCGAGCTCGGCTGCTACATAGTCTCCGACGGCACCTCCCGCCCCTACCGGCTTCACGTACGGGCACCCTCGTTCGCCAACCTGCAAGCGCTCGCCCCCATGGTCCGGGGGGGGTTCGTCGCCGACGTGATCGCCTGCATCTCCAGCATCGACCCGGTATTGGGGGACGTCGACCGTTGAGCTTGCCCGGGCGGTCCGATTGGGCCCGAAGCGCGCTTGTCGGCAAGGATCGGTAGGCGTGGCCCGGCTCAACCAGGACAACCTCGTGCGGGCGGCCGAGCTGGTCGCCCTCTACCCGCACAAGCGTTCCGCTCTGGTTCCCATCCTGCACGTGCTGCAGGAGCAGGAGGGTTACCTGAGCCCCGACGGCATCGGGCACGTGGCGGAGCTGTTGGAGCTGACCCCGGCCGAGGTGCGGGGCACGGCGAGCTTCTACGAGATGTTCCACCTCGAGCCGATCGGCCGCTACCTGGTGGCGGTGTGCACCAACATCGCCTGCCTCTTGGACGGCGCCTACGAGTTGCTGGAGCACATCGGCGAGCGCCTCGGCGCCCACCCGGGGGAGACGACCGAAGACAGGATGTTCACCCTCGAAGACGCCGAGTGCCTGGCTTTATGCGGTAACGCGCCTTGCCTCACGGTCAACTGGCGCTACTTCGGCGACATGACCCCCGAGCGCTGGGACACCCTCGCCGAGGACCTGAAGGCGGGCCGCCTGGACGGCGAAGTCCCCCCCCACGGCACGCTGTGCCGGGTGCAGCGCACGGTCGGCCTCCGGGCCGGGGGGCCCAGGGGGCGGGGC
>JBOGGK010000477.1:0-4803 GCA_050744045.1 Acidimicrobiales bacterium
CCCCCTAGCCGCCGGCTCGGCCCCCCTAGCCGCCGGCCCCCTAGCCGCCGGCCCCTTCACGGGCCCGCAGGTCCGGGGCACACCAACTGGCGAGCGCGAGCACGCCCTGGCGAGGTGACCCGGGCCCGCCGACGCCAGCGTCGACCGCCGCCGTGGTTAAAATAGGCTCCGCCGCTGCTCGCAGGGCGCGAACGGGATGGAGGGACAGGTGAGGTCCTTTGGGCTGAGCTTGGACGACATGGAGGGGCAACGATGAAGGACAGCCGGGTCCAGGTGGTGGGGCCGGTTTGCTTCGACCTGGTGTTCTCGGGGCTGTCGTCGCCACCCCTGCCTGGGACCGAGGTCAGGGCCTCTGACCTGGGGGTTTCACCGGGAGGCACCGCCAATGTGGCCATAGCGCTGGCTCGCCTCGGCTTGGACGTCGCCCTCTCGGCTGTCTTCTCCGAAGACCCCTTCGGCCGCTACCTGTGGTCCTCCCTCAGTGACGAAGGGGTCGACCTTACGTACTCGGTCGAGGTGGGAGGCTGGAGCACGCCGGTGACGAGCTCGGTGGCCGTCGGAGTCGAGCGTTCCATGGTCAGCTACGTCGAGGCGCCACCTTTGGCCGTCGCCGAGCTCCTGCCGGCGGGTTACCGCGCTGACGCCCTGGTCATTTCGCTCGGGGAAGTCGAAGCCGGCTGGCTGCCGGCCCTGCACAGGATCGCTCCCCTCGTCTTCGCCGACGTGGCCTGGGACGATGACCGGCTCGGTTCCTCCGAGCTGCTCGGCCGCCTGGCGGCGGTGGACGTCTTCCTGCCCAACGCGGCCGAGGCGCTGGCCGCCACCAATTGCACCACGTTGTTCGACGCCGCCACGAACCTCTCCCGCCGAGGACCTCTCGTGGTGGTGAAAAACGGAGGTACGGGCTCGGCCGCCATGTGCCCCGGGTCCGACTCGCTGACCGAAGAGCCAGCCCTGGCCGTGGACGCCCGGGACACTACTGGCGCCGGTGACGTCTTCGATGCCGGCTTCGTCTACGGGTCCCTGGCGGGCTGGCCCATGGCGTGGCGCCTGCGCTTTGCCAACCTGTGCGCATCCGAGTCAGTGAAACTGATGGGAGGGTCGTTGGCAGCCCCCTGCTGGCGCGACCTCGCCGCCGCTTACCGGGCAATGCCAGCAGGCGAATTGCGCACGTCCTACCGCTTTTTAGAAACTGTCCTGAGCGATGCCCCCACCCGACGCGACTGCAGGCGCTCGATGCCCAGCTTGGCCCCGCCCTTGGCCCCGCCCTTCGGCCTGGGCGTGCCCGGTGATGCCGGGGTGCTCGGCGCAGCCGCTGCTCCAGGCGAGGCCGGCGTGCCCGGCGCCCGGAAAGGTACTGGGACGGGCCCGAAGGCCTAACTACCCTTACCAAGCGACATGTTTGCGTACCTAGCTATGACTGACCCGATCACACCCCCGCCGCCGAGGTGGGCCACCAGCCCCGCCGGTCCGGCAGGCAACCGTACCCCCGCCGAACAAGCGGGCAACCACACCCCGCAAATGATGCGGGCGACCCATATACCGCAAACAAAGCGGAGCAGGAGGTAAAAGTGCACCACAAATCCCGGAACAAATTGACTGCAGCGGTAGTTTCCGCCCTCACGGCTGGCTCGGTCGCCACCATCGGAGCGGTCGCGGTACCGGCGGGCGCGTCCGCGCCGGTGTCGTTCACCTACTGGACGAGCGGGTTTTCGCCGGCCGAGATCGCGACTGTCGACAAGGATTTCAACGCGAGCCACCCTCAGTACAAGGTGACTGGGTCTTACATCGCCAAGTCGGACGAGTTCCTGCCCAAAGTTATCAGTGCCCTGAAGACCGGGACCCAACCCACCGTGGTAATGGACCAGCAGCCCTACGACCTCCCGCTCTACCAGGAGAGCGGCAAGCTCATGCCCCTCACGGGCAAGCTGGCCGCCCTCACGAAGCAGCTCTATCCCGGCATCAGGACCTCGCTGTTCTACCGGGGACAGCAGCTCGGGATGGCGCTGTCGGGCGCGGGCGACATCGCTCTGTTCTATAACAAGTCCGACTTCGCCAAAGCGGGGATCAAGTCGCCGCCGTCCACCTGGGCCCAGCTCGAGGCCGACGCCATGAAACTTACCGACCCCGCCGCCAAACGCTGGGGCTTCTACGTGCCCATGGGCGACGCCGAATGGATCTCCTACGACTGGGAACCGGTGCTTTGGGGGGACGGAGGCCACCTGGTCAACGCCAACCAGACCAAGGCCGCCTGGGACAGCGCCGCCGGGGTGAAGGCGCTCACCGCCTGGGTCAATATGATCCGCAAGGACAAGTCGGCACCCCCAACGAGCTTTGCCGCCGGCGGGAACTTCGACGGGCCGACGGCGTTCAGCTCCAACGCGGTAGCGATGATCACCGACGGGCCGTGGCTCGAAGGCGAGGTCCCCTCCTCGCTCGAGTACGGCGTCGCCCCCTACCCGGCCGGCACCCACGGGCCGTCGACCAATATCGGCATCGCCGTCGCCGCCTTGTTCAAGACCACGCCGGCCGAAGACCGGGCCGGTCTGGCGCTCATCAAGTTCCTCGCCAGCCCGAAGCAGGGCGCCTACCTGGCCGAGCAGTCCGGTGGCCTCCCTGACAGTGCAGCCCAGCTCGGCCAACCACTGCTGAAGAAGGCCGAGTCGAACAAGTGGTACCACGTGTTCGCCAACGAGGAGCGCTCCGGCCAGGTACGCCCCCTCAACCCCAACTGGGCAGGGGCGTCCGCCGACCTTTACACCGAGATCAGTGACGCCCTCGCGGGCAAGGTGAGCCCGGCCAAGGCGCTGTCGACGGCCGCCAAGCAAGCAGACGCCGCCCTGTCCAAGAGCTAGCTAGTGGCCATCGCCCCTCCCGGCGCGCGCCAGCCTCCGCCTAGTGGGCCGAGCCAGGCGCCAGCCGGGAGGGGGGTCCTATTCCGTCCCAGGACTACCAACGCAGCCAAGCGGGGGGCCGGGCGCCGGCCTCTCGCGCTGCCCTACCTGTTCGTCGCACCGGCGGTGTTCCTCACCGCCGTCTTTTCCCTCCTCCCGCTCGGCATGCTCGTGTGGCGGAGCCTGTTCGGCGGCGGGGTGTTCGCCACTTCGCTGTCGTTCGTCGGCTTGCAGAACTACAGCGACGCCCTCGCCCAAGGTGGCACCAACGCCCTCAAGGTGACCGGCATCTACACGGCCGCGTTCGTCGTGGCGACGATGGCCTTCGGGCTCGGCGTGGCCCTCCTGCTCGACGTGAAGTTGCCCGGGGTGCGCCACCTGCGGGCGCCGTTCATCATCCCCCTCGTGCTGCCACCGGTCGCCACCGCCTTGATCTGGGGCAACCTCTTCGCCCCCCAGTTCGGCTTCATCAACCGGGGCTTGGGCTTTTTCGGCTTGCACCAAGCCGATTTCACCTCCTCGCCCTCGCTCGCCCTGCTCACCGTGCTCACCTTCGGGATCTGGCAGTTCTTCGGCGAGAACGTCATCCTCTACCTGGCCGCCCTGAAGACCCTCCCCCTCGACGTGATCGAGGCCGCCGCTGTAGACGGGGCCGGACCGTGGCTGCGCTTCCGCCATATCCGCTGGCCATTGCTCCGGCGCAGCACGGTCCTCATCTGGGTGATCACCACGCTCACGGGCCTGCAGACCTTCACCCAGATCTTCATCCTCACCAACGGCGGGCCCAACGGGGGCACGACGACCGCGCTTTATTACATATTCAACCAGGGCTTCGTGCAGTTCAACACCGGCCAGGCGGACGCCATGGGCGTGATCCTGTTCGGCATCTCCCTGGCCATCACCGTCACCCAGGTCGGCCTGTTCGGGAAGGGGGCGCGCCAGGGTGACTAGCTCCCGGCTCTGGCTGTCGCGGGCGCTCGTCTACTCGCTGCTCGCGATAGCTGTCATCGTGGTGGTGTTCCCCCTCGTGTGGATGCTCGGCACCGCTGTCAAGCCGAACGGCCAGATCCTCGACCTGCGGGCCTCTTTGTGGCCGAGCCATTTCGAATGGGGCAACATCGCGCGGGCCTGGGGCTCGGCCCCGTTCGCCCGGTGGTTTATCAACACCGTCATCTTCACTGGCGGCGCCACGCTCGGCCAGATCGCCACCTCGCTCCTCGCCGGGTACGCCTTCGCCATGTACGACTTCCCAGCCAAGCGGATCTTGTTCTACCTGTTGCTGTGCGGGCTGATGGTGCCCTTCACGACGGTGATCGTGCCCGTGGTGCAGATCCTGGCCGACCTGCATTGGCTGAACACCTACCAGGGCCTGATCGTGCCGAACATCGCCTCCGCCCTAGGGGCGTTCCTCATACGCCAGTTCTACCTCGGGATGCCCTACGAGCTCGGGGAGGCGGCCCGCATCGACGGGGCATCGGAGTGGAGGGTCTTCCTCAGGGTGTACGCCCCTCTCGCGAGCCCGATCGTCGCCGCTTTCGCCATAATTTCTTTCCTCCAGAACTGGAACAATTTCCTCTTCCCCCTGATCGTCGTCAACACGACGAGCATGGACGTGGTCTCCCAGGGGCTGTCGGTGTTCCAGAGCAATTTCAGCGTCAACTACGACCTGGTCATGTCGGCGGCGCTCATCGTGATCGCGCCCGTCCTGCTCGTCGCCATCGTTGCCCAGCGCCGCATCGTTGAAGGCATCATGCTGGGCGCCGTCCAGTAACGCCTTGGGCAAGCCCCACGAGAGAGCCCACCGGGGAGCGCGCGGGAGAGCCCCGACGAGAAGGCGCTACGCGAAGGCGCTCATGCCGGTGATGGCACGGCCGATGGTGAGCTGGTGCACTTCCGAGGTGCCCTCGTA
>JBOGGK010000478.1:0-2358 GCA_050744045.1 Acidimicrobiales bacterium
CAAGGGAGCAGGTACCGGAATAACCCGGGAATCGGAGTAATACCAGTTATTCCGAGATCGGAATAACTGGTACTTGAGCGCATCGCCCGAGCTGGTCGAGCTCGTCGCAGGGCGCCTGGACGACGGGCCGAGAGGTTCCGGGCTATGACCGCCCTCGCCCCGACGCTCGAAGCGTTCCTGACAGAGCGCCTGGTGGCCCAGCGGGGGTCGAGCCCCAACACCGTCGCCTCGTACCGGGACACCTTCCGCCTGCTCCTGCGCTTTGCCGCCGAGCAGACGCGAAAGCGGCCCTGTGAGCTTGACTTCTCCGACCTCGACGCGGCGCTCATCGGCTCCTTCTTGGAGCACTTGGAGGCGGACCGGGGCAACAGCGTGCCCACCCGCAACAACCGCCTCGCGGCGGTCCACTCGCTGTTCTCCTACTCAGCGCTCCGCCACCCCGAGCACGCCGGCACGATCCAGCGTGTCCTAGCCATCCCCTCAAGCTCTTCGACCGCAAGATCGTCACCTACCTGAGCGGCGACGAGGTGGGTGCCCTGCTCGGCGCTTGCGACCTCGGCACCTGGGCAGGGCGGCGCGACCAGGCGCTGATAGACGTCGCGGTCGAGGCCGGGCCGCGCATCTCGGAGCTTGCCGCTCTCAGGTGCTCGGACGTGACCCTCGGCAGGGGCGCAAACCTCCACGCGACCGGGAAAGGCCGCAAGGAGCGGCAGGTCCCCCTCGGCAACGGGGTCGCCAGGGTCCTACGGGCCTGGCTGCCCGAAACGGGCGGCGACCCCGCTGGGCCGCTGTTCCCGACGACCACCGGCAGCTATATGAGCCGTGACGCGATCGAACGCCGCATCACGCTCTACGTCGAGCGGGCAGCCGCGAACTGCCCAGCACTGCGGCGAAAACGGGTCACCGCCCACTCGCTCCGGCACACCTGCGCCATGAGGCTCCGGGCCAAAGGGGTCCCCATCGAGGTCATCGCGCTCATCCTCGGCCACGAGGACATCGCGACCACCTACGCCTTCTACCTCCACGCAGACATGGCCGCGGCGGAAAAAGCCATCGCGCTCGTCGCCTCGCCCAAGACGAAGCCCGGGCGCTATCGCGCCCCTGACCCCATGCTCCGCTTTCTCGAGGGCCTCTGATTATGCCGACCCCGTCCACACGTTCACCGCCCCAGACAACGAAGTTCGCGCGGAGGTCGGCATAACGCGGAGGTCGGCATGACCCAAATCATGCCGACGTCGGCATGATCTGGGTTTTACGCACATATGCGCGAGGGCCAGGAGCGGGGCATTTTGGGTGAGGCGCGTCACCATCTCGAAGCGGCTGCGGGCAAAGCTGAAAGCGCTCAATGTAGAGCTGAAGCGGCGCCGGCACCTGCCCGTCCCCGAGCAGGGCAAGTGGCTCGCCAGCGTGGTGAGGGGGCACATTGCCTACTTCGCCGTGCCAGGCAACCTCGAGGCCGTGGCGGAGTTCCGCAAACAGGCGACGAGGCATTGGTTCGATGCGCTACGGCGCAGGAGCCAGCGAACGCGTCTCAACTGGGAGCGGATGAGCCGCCTGGAGACTCGGTGGCTGCCCCCTGCCCGCATACGCCACCCCTATCCAGCCGTGCGCCTCGCCGCCAGGACCTGAGGCAGGAGCCCAGTGCGGTAGTCCCGCTCGCTGGGATCTGCGCGGGGGGCGGCCCGTGAGGGCCGTCCCTACCGCGATCGATAATGGCCTGCCCGGTGTGCGGGGCGGCCTTCGCTCCCTCAGGGCGGCGCCGGCACTGCTCGGACGCCTGGCGCCAGGCCGCCTGGCGCCGGCACCACCAGCCTGCCCCGCCAGAAGTACCGTTGCCCCCCAAGAGCAACAAGCGGTCGGTCACGGTCTACGAGTGCGACAGCTGCGGCACGAGGGCCCTGGGCGACCAGTACTGCGCCGACTGCGGGACGTTCATGAGGGCCCTTGGCAGAGGAGCGCTCTGCCCGCACTGCGACGAGCCAGTGGCTGTCACCGACCTCCTCGGTGCCGACCAGCCGTCGCCGCCGGCCGGGAGGCGAAAGTGACGACGGCCACCGTCGGTCGGGCCGGATCCACGCGCTTGGCTCCGGTCCTCGCCCCTGGGGTTCGCCTACCGGCTCACCCCGCGGCTCGTCCCTCCGCCCAGCGCGCGGAAGGAAGGAGGTACCCCCCTAACTGAACTCTGGGATGGGGCGTTTTACTTGGCCACAAGTGGGGCGCGTGAACTGGCCATTGACAAGCCACACGTCCAACCTCTTAGGCGTGTTGCCGTCCTTCAAAGGCGTGCTCGTCTCCGACCGCTACAAGACCTACTGGTCCATAGACGGCATCGAACATGCTCTTTGCCTTGCCCATCTC
>JBOGGK010000479.1:0-4398 GCA_050744045.1 Acidimicrobiales bacterium
GCCCTGGACCGCACGGGGTGGACGGCGAGCACGAATGCACCGACGAGGAGCTCGGACCTACCTGCCAAGGCACTCGACGGTAAGCTTTCGACCCGTTTCGGTACCAACGAGCACCAAGCACCGGGGCTGTACCTCGAGGTCGACCTGGGTTACCGCCAGAGCTTCAACGAGCTGGTGATGGCATCGCCGAACTCGGCGCACGACTATGCCCGCGGCTACTTGGTACAGGTGTCGGGCAACGGCAGTTCATGGTCGACGGTGGCCAACTGCACCGGCACGGCCACTCCGGAGGTGGTGAGCTTCCCGGCCCAGGACGCTCAGTACCTGAGGGTGATGCTCACCGCGGGGACAACCCCTTGGTGGTGGTCGGTCGACGAGCTCAGTCTCTACGGCGCGGCGGACTGCTCGGCGCCGGTGAGCGGGTACGCCCTCGGCCGCCAGGGTTGGTCTGCTTCCACGAACGCCCCGTCGAGCAAGGTGGACGCGCCGGCCAACGCCTTGGACGGCAACTACTCGACCCGCTTCAGCACCAACGCCCACCAGGCTCCCGGGCTGGAGCTGGAGGTGGACATGCACGCCCGCCGCAACGTCGACGAGCTGGTCATGGCCTCGCCGAGCGCGCCGCACGACTACGCACGGGGCTATACGGTCCAGGTGTCGGGCAATGGCAGTTCGTGGTCCACGGTGGCCAACTGCACCGGCACGGCCACTCCGGAAGTGGTGAGCTTCCCGGCCCAGGTCGCTCAGTACCTGAAAGTCACCTTGACGGCCAGTTCCGCCAGCTTCTGGTGGTCGGTCGACGAGCTGAACGTCTACAGCAGCGCGCCCACGACCGCCCCCACCACTACGACCACGACCGTCCCGCCGGTCAGGACGACCACGACGTCGCTGTCGTTGTCGCCCAACCCGGTACAGATCGACGAGACCGCAGCCTATACAGCCACGGTCTCACCGCCGCCAACCGGGGGAGCGGTCACCTTCACCGACAACGGGGCACCGCTCGCGGGCTGCGGGGCGATGCCGGTGCATGGCGGCAAGGCCACCTGCCCGGCCTCGTACTTGGCCGGCGGCGACCATGCCGTCCAGGCGTTCTACTCGGGTGCCACGGGTTTCAGGCGGTCCGCGTCGGGGCTGGTGACCGAGGTGGTGAGCCTGCCCCCGACGGGGTACTGGCTCGCCACCCAGTCAGGTGGCGTGGTCGGGCTGGGAGGGGCGCGCTCTCTCGGGGGCGTCGCCACCTCGGCCTCGACCGGCTCGGTAGTGGGTATCGCCGGGACACCTAGTGGCAGGGGCTACTGGGTAGCCACCGCCAGGGGCGCCGTGTCCTCCTTCGGGGACGCGAAGTCCTACGGGGACCTGCCCAGCTTGCACGTGGCCACCAAGGACATAGTGGCTATCGCGCCCACGGCCGACGGCCATGGCTACTGGCTGGTCGGCCGGGACGGGGGCATGTTCGCCTTCGGCGACGCCCGCTTCCACGGTTCTGTGCCCGGGCTCCACCTTCACGTCCACGATGTCGTCGGCATGGTGGCCTCCCCCGATGGCGGCGGCTACCTGGTGGTCGGCTCCGACGGCGGGGTGTTCACCTTCGGGTCGGCGCATTTCTACGGCTCTATCCCGGGCCTCCACAAGCATGTGAGGGACATCCGGGCGATACTGCCATCTTCCACCGGTAAGGGCTACGTGCTCGTTGGGGCTGACGGCGGTGCGTTCGTCTTCGGCAGCGGCGTGCACTTCCTCGGTTCCCTCCCCGGGCGCGGTATCAGCGCCCACGACATCGTCGGCATTGCCCTGACCCCTGACGACGGCGGTTATTTCATGGCGGCGGCCAACGGCTCTGTCTACGGTTTCGGCGACGCCAATCCCTGGCCGACGCCCGGCGGGCTCAACCTGCCGGTCGTTGCCATCGCCGGCACCTGAGACAGTAAACCTGAGACAGTAAACGGCACGGGCCCGGCCCACGGTTGGAAAGGCAGCCGTGGGCTGGCTCGTGCTCCGGGCTCGAAACGCCCGGGGGCTCGCGGCATCTGGCAGGTGCAGTGTCAGGGGCAGGTGCAGGTGGCAGCCGAGCTGGTCGCCGGCGACGGCGCCTCTGCCCTGGCGGACATGGCGCGGGCCGGCGTACAGGTAGTGAGCGCCTGATCTGTCGTCCTTTGGAGCCCTCACGGTCCCCTCTCGGCGGCCGCCCGCACCTCGCTGGCAGTGACCTTGGTCACCGAGTACCGGAACGGCGGCGCTTGCCCGCCGGCCCTTGTGCCGGTGACGGCCCAGGCCTTCGTGGTGCCAAATCGACCCGAGTCGCCGTAGGCAAGGCGGCTGTCCCGATGACCTGGCGGACCGGCTCTCGGCCACCGGCCGGGCGGCCCAGTTGGTGACGGTCGAAGGGCGGAGGGCAGCGAGCACGGTGGCCGTCGAGACCTGGCGCCGGGGCGGGGGTTTGCTGGGTGAAAGTCGGGGGACGGTGAGCTCACGGCGACATGGAAAGCGCAGAGAACCTCACCACGAGGTTGCCTTGGCCTTTGGCCCAGCCGCCCCCTTCCAGCTCGATCTGGCTCACGTGGCCAGGGCGCGCCCGGGGCGAGTACCCGAGGGCACGCGGCGTGTTCACGACGTGCTCGTCGGCCGCTGTCCCGGGCAGGAAACGGTAAGTTACGCGGCGGCGATCGCGCCCCCAGGTCACCAGGTGCATCTCAGGCGGCTTTAGCGCCACGCCCTCGAGCGCAGCGAGAAGTGGCGAGGAGAAGCTGAAGGAGGCCACGACCATTTTGCCGGGGGCCTTCGGGACTCGTACGCGCTCACCGAAATGGACCAGCGCTGTCTCGAGGGTGACAGGGTGCCCGCAGCGGTCGGGCGCCCGCCGGAGGACCTGCCATTTCCCGGCCGAAGCGATCTGGGTGTAGTGGCAGAAGAGCGCCTCGGTCGTCGCCGGGGGGTCCATCCACGGGTCCCGGTAGGCGAACGCAAACCGAGACCAGCGGTAGAGCACCCGCTGCGGCGCCCCCGGGGAGGAGAGGAAGTCGGCGTCCAGGCGGTCGGTGTAGGTGGTGAAGGCGCTGTAGTCCTGGACCACGGGCTCGGGGTCCCAGCGCACCTTCGTGTCGGACCAGGCGACGATGTCTTGCCAGGGCTCGACGGCCACGGTGTGGCCCCGGAGCATCGCTAGGGTACCAGCGCTGAGAGGGGCGGCCTTGGCACCTTCGGCGCGGGTGGCCGCGGCCACGTGGGTGAAGCGCCCCCCGTCGGCCAGGTCCGCCACTTCTGTGCCGAGGGCGCGGAGGCTGCGCCAGGGGTTGAGCGCGGGCAGGTGGGCGGTCGCCAGAGTTATGCAGGCGGCGAGGCCGAGGGCGGCGGCGTAGAGCCGTGGGGGCGGGCGGAGCGTGCACGCCAGGGCGACCCCCGCCAGCAAGAGGCGGAAATAGACCGGGTAATGGTTGCCGGCCACGAAGCCCTCCTTGGCGGTGGCCCAGAGCCACCCGGCGAAGATGAGGGCGACGGCGGCCCGGTGCCGGCCGGAGGCGTGGCCCAGGCCGGCGGCGACGGCGACGGCCGCGAGGGCACCGATGGCCAGCGCCCACCACATGAGGGCGTGGTCTCCGACCCGGCCCTCCATGGCCGTGCTGTAGCCGAGGGCCAGGGAAACGGTGCCCCGGGCAAAGCTGGGGATGTTGGCGAAGCTCTGGCTCGCGCCGGCCCAGGCGGCGGCGAAGCTGGAGACGAGCCCCGCGGCGCCCAGCCCCGCCACCCGCAACCGCTCCCGCCGGGGGCCGTCGGTGCCGGCAACCGCCACGACGGCCATCCCGATGAGGACGGTGCCGCTGTTCGGTTTCACCAGTAGGGAGAACCCGGCCAGGACGCCGAGGGAGCCGGCGAGGAAGTAGCGCGCCGTGTCCCTGCGGGCCTTCACCAGCACGAGGGCGAGGCCGAGGCCCGTCGCGGTGACGACGTCGGCAGAACGGAACACCGCCCAGCACACCCCGACCACCGCCCAGGCGACCACGCCGGCTGCGGCCAGCCCCCAGTAACGGCGCAGGCCTGCCACCAGCAGGGCGGCCAGGGCCCAGGTGACGATGAAAACGTAGATGCTGGCGATCACCGCTGTAGAGCGGTAGAAGGGCTCGATGAACCCGGCGAAGCCATAGGGCCCGTAGGTGAAGTCGAGGCCCGGGCCCCACTGGAGGTGATGGGTGAAGGCTACGGTGAGACCGGCCTGCCACGACAGGTCGAGCGAGGTCCTGGTCTCGTTCCAGCCGGGCCAGTTGAGCAAGGTCGCCACCGTGGCCACCGCCGCGGTACCCCGCCAGCCCGCGGGCAAGAAGGCGCCGAGGCCCGACCAGGGGGCACCGCCCGGCGCCCGCCACAGGCCCCGTCCTCGCCTCCGCCGTCCCCATCGCGGCCGCC
>JBOGGK010000480.1:0-22563 GCA_050744045.1 Acidimicrobiales bacterium
GGTCGAGCCGGCGGGCTGGTCGGTCGAGCTCGCGGACGGCCCGGCTTGCCGCCGGTCCAGCTGCCGCCGGGCCCCCGGTCGCAGCATCGGCATTGCCGCCGGTTAGCCCGCGGTTAGCCCGACCTCGGCCGCTGGATGTTCATAACAGCAGAAAACCCCCCCTTCTCCCGGGGGGGTTTCTGACCAACTTGTGACATCTCCTCGGGAGCTTTCTGCTTTTGTTGACGGTATGCGCGCGAAGTTGCGCGAAAACTCCGGGCAGAAATAGCCTAAACGTAGACAAGTGCGCGATAACCCCCTTACTTGCAGGGGGGCTTTCTGCAGTTATTGACGCCTCGCCCCGCTTAGGGCGTCGGGGCGCCGCCGCCGCGGTGCCTTGGCGGGCCAGGCAGCCCGGGCCTAAGGTGACGAGCTGAGCCACGGCCGTCGGGGCTTGGCGGCTCTCAACCTGACCGGGAGGCCTAGGCCATAAACGCGTACCTAGTCGACGGGACCTACGAGCTCTTCCGCCACTTCTACGGCGCCCCTCCTCACCGCAGCCGCTCCGGGGAGGAGCTGGGGGCCACGAGGGCCGTGCTCGGGTCGCTGCTCGGGATGTTGGAGGCCGGGGCCACCCACATGGGAGTGGCTACGGACCACGTGATCGAGTCGTGGCGCAACGAGGCCTGGCCCGCCTACAAGAGCTCGGCCGGGGTGCCCCCCGAACTGCTCGGCCAGTTCGAGCTGTTCGAGATGGCCCTCCGCGCCATGGGCCTGCCCGTCTGGGCGATGACTGACCTCGAGGCCGACGACGCCTTGGCGTCGGCCGCCGCCGTGGTCTCGGAAGACCCGAGGGTGGCCCAGGTGCTCATCTGCACGCCGGACAAGGACCTCGGGCAGTGCGTGAGGGACCGGCGCGTCGTCTGCCTCGATCGGCGCAAGTCCGTGGTGGTGGACGAGGAAGCCGTCCGCGCCCGTTTCGGTGTCGGCCCTCGTTCGGTCCCTGACTGGTTGGCCCTTGTGGGTGACAGTTCCGACGGGTTCCCCGGGCTGCCTGGGTGGGGGCCCAAGGCCGCCACTGCCGTCTTGGCCTGCTATGGCACTATCGAGGCGGTACCTCTGGAAGGGCCCAGGTGGCCGGTGCGGCTTCCCGGGGCTAGGGCCGACGCTCTGAGGGACGTCCTCGTAGGAGGGTACGAGACGGTGCAGCTGTTCAAGCGGCTGGCCACCTGCGTACTGCGACGGGAGCTCCTCCCCGCCGGTACCGCCGCTCTCGACAGCCTGGCCTGGGCGGGCCCGGGCGAGGGGTTCCCGGAGATGTGCCAACGGCTGGAGGCTCGTGCCCTGGGGGCCCGGGTGGAGAAGCTCGCGGGCCCGCGCTCCGCCCGGTAGCGCGGCGGGACACGGTGACGCGGTGACGTCCCCGACCCGAGGGACCGGTTCGCCAACGAGGTCGCGGTCCGTCACCGCAGCAAGGGCCCACCCAGGCCGCGTTCGGGCGGGTAGTCGGCATGCGCCAGCCGCACGTCGCCCGGCGGGAGCTTGGGCCGCGCAGCGACGGGCCCGGTTCAGACGGCGGCACCCAGGCAGATCTGAGGGCTGCCCACCGCATCTCCCAGCAGCCGGTGGTATCGTTCCCGGCTCACCTCAACAGCCCCGAGGCTGGCCAGGTGGGGGGTCATCCACTGGACGTCGAGCACCCCGCCGCCGTTCGCTTTCATGCTCTCCACGAGAGCCACGAGCGCCACTTTGGAGGCGTCGCGCTGGTGGTGGAACATCGACTCGCCGGCGAAGAAGCCGCCGATCGTTACTCCGTACAGTCCCCCGGCCAACCGCCCGTCAGGTGCCCAGGCCTCGACGCTTTGCGCCCAGCCGAGCTCGTGCAGGAGGCTATAGGCGGTCCGCATACGCCGGCTGATCCATCCGCCTGCCCGGCGGGGGTCGGCGCAGGCCGCCACCACCTGGTCGAAGGCGCTCCCGACCCGCACTTCGTACCGGCGGCAGGACCGGCGCAGCGAGCGCGCCACCGCCAGGCGGTCGAGCGGGATGATGGCTCGGGGGTCCGGTGACCACCAGGCCAGCTTGTGGCCGACCGGCATGGGGAAAAGGCCGCAGCGGTAGGCGGCCAGCAGGGTACCCGGCTCGAGGTCGGCACCGACGCCGACTACTTCGCCCGGGCCGGCCGCTGCCGCCTGCGCTTCCGGGGTGCACGGGAACTGCCATGGCGAGGGCGGTGGTTCGACGGGGCGCGCCATGTTGCCAGTTTGCCGTCCTGCTGCCCGCCCCCGGGACGGCGCTCGCTCCCCGGGACGGCGCTCGCTCCCCGCGACGGCCCTCGCCCCAGCCACCGCGCCTGCCTGAACGTGGGCGTGGTGAGGCTCGGCGGAGGCACCCCCCCTGTGACACGGCGCCCGCTCCTGCGCCGCCCTCACCCTACGCCGACTTGAGGGAGCCGGGCTCTCCCGGCGCCGCGGCCCGCGGGCTCGGCCCCGCCGGCGGTACGGCCCGTAGTCGGCCAGTCCGCTGGCGAGCCCCCGCCGTCCGTGCCCGACTGGCGCAGCCAGCGTCGTAGTCGGCCAGAATGTCGCGGAGTGCCCGCAGGGCGCGGGCCGCCGAGCTTTTCACGGTCCCGGGGGCGCACCCCAACCGGTCGGCGATCTGAGCCTCCGACAAGTCCTCCCAGTAGCGCAGGAGCAGTACCTGGCGCTGCCGGGCAGGGAGCCGGTCAAGGGCCCCGCGCACCATCATGCGGTCGTCCACGCTGTCGGTCCTCGGGACCTGGACAGGCTCGGCCATCTCGCCGACGAGGACCCGCGAGCCCCACTTGCGCCAGCTCGAACGGCAAGTGTTGACGACGATCTGGCGTACGTAGGCCTGCTGGCGCCACCGCTCTTGCTCCTCCACCCGGCGCCAGGCACCCATTGCCTTCAGCAACGACGCCTGGACGGCGTCTTCGGCGTCCTCCCGATGTCCGGTGACCCCTTGGGCCGCCCGGAGCAGCGCCGGCCTCGAGGTCTCGGCCAGCTCCTCCAACCCGATTGGCCTTGCTAAGGCGGCGGTTTCTACCGCCGTGCCCGCTTCGGAACCGGTCCTTTGCACTCTGTCTCCTAAACCCCGGGGTGTTCTGGCACTTACAGGTTTTCCCGACCTCCGGCCTACTACCAGGTTGGTGCTGCCGCGCTGCGGGGCCCATGGGGAGGGCTTGCCATCGTGGCCCGGTTGATGCCCGGTTGGTTACCGGCGACCACGCGCACAGGCACTAGCGTTGGGCGCCGTGGCTGAGCAGTCGATGGGCCAGCGCCTGGAGGAGCTCGGGCGTCGCCGCCAGCGTGCCCTGCACGCCGGGAGCGAAGCGGCAGTGCAGCGCCAGCATTCCCGGGGCAAGATGACAGCCCGTGAGCGCATCGATTACCTCTTGGACTCCGGCTCCTTCCAGGAGCTGGACATGCTGGCCCGCGGCCGGGGCGAGGGCCTGAGCGACGACAAGCGAGCCTACACCGACGGGGTCGTCACTGGCTTCGGGACCGTGGGTGGCCGGAGAATATGTATATTTTCTCAGGATTTCACCGTTATCGGAGGGACTTTGGGAGAGGTCTCGGGGGAGAAGATCCACAAGGTCATCGACCTCGCCGCGTCTGTCGGGGTGCCGTTGGTGGGCATCAACGACGGCGGCGGCGCCCGTGTCCAAGAAGGAGTCGTCGCCCTCCACTATTACGGGGGCATATTCCGGCGCAACGTCGCCGCTTCGGGGGTCGTGCCCCAGATCAGCGTCATCATGGGCAGTTGCGCCGGGGGAGCGGTGTACAGCCCGGCCATCACCGACTTCGTGTTCATGGTGAAGGGCACTTCGCAGATGTTCATCACGGGCCCGGACGTCGTGAAGACGGTCACGGGGGAGGAGGTCACCCACGAATCGCTCGGGGGCGCCCTTACCCACGCCACCAAGTCGGGCGTCGCTTCTTTTGTCGCACCGGATGAGAAATCTTGCCTCGACAGCGTGCGCCAGTTGCTGGCTTTCTTGCCTTCCAACAACCTCGAGCAACCGCCGGTTTACGACAGTGGCGACGACCCCGAGCGCCCGATTGCCGAAGCGGCCGAGCTGGTGCCTGCGTCCTCGCAGGAACCCTACGACATCAAGCGGCTGCTAAGGGCCGTCCTAGACGGCGGTGAGCTACTCGAGTACCACCAGCTTTGGGCGGTGAACCTCGTGTGCGGCTTGGGCCGCATCGGGGGCCGGGTGGTCGGCATCGTGGCCAACCAGCCCCAGGTACTGGCCGGGGTGCTCGACATCGACGCCGCCGAGAAGGGCGCCCGCTTCGTGCGCACGTGCGACTGCTTCAACATCCCGGTGGTCACCTTCGTGGACGTGCCGGGGTTCATGCCCGGGACCGACCAGGAGCACGGCGGCCTGGCGCGGCGGGCAGCCAAGTTGCTTTACGCCTACTGCGAGGCCACCGTGCCCAAGATCCAGGTGATCGTCCGCAAAGCTTACGGTTCGGCCTACGTGCTCATGAGCTCCAAGTCCCTGGGTACGGACCTCGCCTACGCCTGGCCGGGTGCCGAGTTGGCGGTGACTGGCCCCGAAAGCGCGGTCGACCTGCTCTACGGCGCCGAGCTGGCGGAGGCCCCCCAGGGGAGGCGGACGGAGTTGGTGGAGCTGTACAAGCAGGCCAATGCCAACCCCTGGGTGGCGGCCGAGCGCGGCTACATCGACGATGTCATCGAGCCTGCCAGCACCCGGCAGGTGATCCACCGCGCGCTAGCGATGCTGGACGGCAAGCGCCAGGAAGCCCCTGCCCGCAAGCACGGCAACCCGCCGCTGTGACAGGCCGCCCCGTGACAGGCCGCCCCGTGACAGGCCGCCCGTGACAGGCCGCTCCCGGCCTCCTCCCGGCTACTCCTGGGTCGAGGTGAGGCTGAGCGAGCTCGCCCGCCCCCCATCGCCGGGCGAGCTGGAGGCCATCAGCGTCGCCTTGGGTGCCATCCTTGGGGCGCCCTTGCCGGCCCTGCCGGTCGAGCCCGGGCCGTGGCGGTTCTCGGGGCGCTGGTGGCGAAGGTCCCCGGGCGGGCCCGCGCTGAGGTAGAAATTGCCTCTCAGGGCGCGCCGAGATGAACGAGACAAGCGCAATTGGGGCAAACCGGGTTTTCCCCTACTGTGGACGACTTGTGGAAAACGGGAGGACCGACCTGGGGACTACTTGGTGGGCAGCCCGCCGGCGAGGCCCCGGCCAGCGGCGTCCTTGCCGAGTGCCGCTACCGCTGCTGTCGTCGCCTCTCGGCTTGTTCCCGTCACGTCTATGGGCGGTGTTACCCTCGGTGCGTATGCCCCGAACTGTGACAGCCGGGCCAGCTCGGAACTCCCCCCCACTGCCTCCTTGCCCTCCGTCGCGGGCCGGGCGAGGCCGGGCTGCATCCCCGGTGCCCGGAGGTAGGCGGTGAGCGAAGGCAGCCCCGAGGGGACGGCGACCGGGACGGGTGAGCCGGCTGCCTCCAGCGGCTTCATGGGTGTCGTCCTGGAAGACGCCTTGGCGGCCAACGGCTTGGAGAGCTGGCCTGTAGAAGGCTACCCGGGGGTGTTGACCGGTTCGGTGGAGGGCACCTTCGGTCAATGGAACTACTTCGCCCAGCCAGATGACGAGGCGCTCGGAGTGGTGATCTATTCGGTGTTCCCGGGCAACGTGGCCGCATCTCGGCGCCAGGCGGTGGCCGAACTTATTGCCCGGGCCAATTACCTGCTCCGCTATGGGAGCCTCGAGATGGACTTTTCAGACGGCGAGGTGAGGGCGAGGACCAGTGCCCGGGGAGGCCCCGAGGCCCTCGACTTCCACGTCATCGCCGAGCTCGTGCGCACGAACTTCGAGGTGGCCGAGCTCTTCTTCCCCGCCGTGCGGGAGGTGGCTATGGACGGCCACGACCCAGCCTTGGCAGTGTCGAGCCTGCTCGCCCGGCTCGGAGGAAGCTGAGCCGGGAAGCCTCGACGAAGCAGCGCCCGCCCGGCTCAGGGAAAGCTGAGCGGGGAAGCCTCGACGAAGCAGCGCCCGGCGCCGGCCACTACCCGGCCGACGACGCTCGCCGCGAAGCCCCGTTCGGCCAGGGCGCCAACGGCCTGCTCCGCCTGCGCCGGAGGGAGGGAGAGCACCATGCCGAGGCCCAGGTTGAAGGTCCTGGACATCTCAGCGCCGTCGACGCCGGCCGCCGCCTGGACCTCTTCGAAGATGCGGGGGAGGGGCCAGCTGCCACGGTGCAATACGGCGTCGAGGTCGGGCGGCAGCGCCCGGGGCACGTTGCCCGGTAGGCCTCCACCGGTTACATGGGCGACGGCCCGTACCTCCACTTCGTCCCGGAGGGCGAGCACGGCGGGGGTGTAGATGAGCGCGGGCCGCAGCAGCTCGTCCGCCAACGAGTGGGCCGCGCCCGGCCACGCCGGCTCGTCGAGGCGTCGCCCGGCGCGGCCGAGCAGGGCCGCCCGGGCCAGGGAGTAACCGTTGCAGCGAAGGCCGTCCGAGTGGAGGCCGACCAGGGCGTCGCCCTCGCGTGCGGGGTTCGGGCTGGCAGGCCCGAGGAGCCTGTGGTGCTCGACCACCCCGACCGCGAACCCCGCCAGGTCCATGTCGCCGGGGCGCAGGTGCCCGGGATGTTCGGCCAGTTCTCCGCCCAGGATGGCGCACCCCGCCTGGCGGCAACCCTCGGCGATGCCGGTCATGACCGTCGCCACCGCTGAGGGTTGGAGGTGCCCCCACAGCTGGTAATCGAGAAGGAACAGTGGTTGCGCGCCCTGGCACACCAGGTCGTCCACACACATGGCCACGAGGTCGATGCCGACGGTGCCGAGGCGGCCGGTTTCCACGGCCACCGACAGCTTCGTGCCCACCCCATCGGCTGAAGCGACCAAGACGGGGTCCACAAGCCCCTTCGGCACCGCGAACAGCCCCCCGAAGCCGCCGATCCCGCCGATGACCTCGGGCCGGGACGTGCTCTCAACCGACGGCCGCATGAGGCGCACCGCCTCTTCGCCGGCGCGTTGGTCGACCCCGGAGGCGACGTAGGTCAGCGGCCCCCCCCGGCCTGCCACGCTCCGTGGCGGACCGTTGGTGCCGCTCAAGGCCGGCCCGGCGGCAACGGTTGGGCCACGGCCGCGCCCGCCTGGGACCGGCCGGCTGCCCCTCGGGCCGTCAGGGTGCCGCCGGCGTAGCCGGGTCGAGCCACCTTGGTCCCTCCTCCCGCCTGGCCCCGGGCGCGAGCGGGCACGGGGACGGGGTAGTGCCCGGTCAGGCAAGCGTCGCAGAAGCCCGCCCCCGGCACGCCGGTCGCCTTTTTGAGGGCTTCCAGGGACAGGTAAGCCAGGCTGTCTGCCCCGATGAAGTCACAGATCTCGCCCACCTCGAGGTCAGCTGCTATGAGCTCGGCCCGCGTCCCGGTGTCGAGGCCGAAAAAGCACGGCCAGCGGTAGGGGGGCGAGGAGATGCGCAGGTGGACCTCCTTGGCCCCGGCCTCGCGGAGCATGGCCACCATGGCCCGGGTAGTGGTCCCCCTTACGATGGAGTCGTCCACCACCACCAGGCGTTTGCCGGCGATCGCCTCCCGCAAGGGGTTGAGCTTGCGCCGCACCCCGAGGGCGCGCTGGCCCGGGTCCGGGTTTATGAAGGTCCGCCCGATATAGCGGTTCTTGACCAGGCCGTGCCCGAAGGCGGTCCCGCTCCTGCGGGCATAGCCCTCGGCCGCGGGGATCCCCGAGTCCGGGACGCCGATGACCATGTCCGCCGCCACGGGGGCCTGCTCGGCCAGCAGCTCTCCCATCCGGACGCGGGCACCGTGCAGTTCCTGGCCGTAGAGGCGGCTGTCGGGCCTGGCGAGGTACACGAACTCGAACAGGCACAGGCGGGGCTCGATCCTTTCGGGTGGCCAGGGGTGCAGGCTCCGGCAACCTTCGGGGCCGATGACGACCACCTCGCCCGGCTCCACCTCCCGGACGAAGTGGGCGCCGGCGATGTCCAGCGCCGGCGTCTCGGACGCCAGGATCCAGCCGTCGTCCAGCTTGCCCAGGCACAGGGGCCGGAAGCCGTTGGGGTCCCTGGCCCCGATGAGCCGGGTGCGGTCGACCAGTACGAGCGAGAAGGCCCCTGCAAGGAGCGGCAGTACACTGACGAGTGCTTCGACCAGGGAGGCAACTCCATCGGGGCTGGAAGCGGCGGCAACCCCGAGATGGCGGCCGAGGAGCTCCACCATGAGATCCGAGTCACTCGTGGCCATGCCCGGGAGCATCCCCATCGACGCCGCCAGCTCGTCGAAGTTGGTCAGGTTGCCGTTGTGGGCCAAGGCGAGCTCGGTCCCGCCCGCCTGGCGGTACATGGGCTGGGCGTTGTGCCAAGACGAAGCCCCGGCCGTGGAGTAGCGGGTATGCCCGATGGCGAGGTGACCGACGAGCCCGGCGAGCTTGTAGTCATTGAACACCTGGCTCACCAGGCCCATGTCCTTCATGACCACCATGCTCGTCCCGTCGCTCACCGCTATCCCCGCCGACTCCTGCCCGCGGTGCTGCAGGGCGTGCAGGCCGTCGCAAACTACGGGCGCGACGTTACGCCCGGGTGCATAGACGCCGAAGACGCCGCATGCTTCCCGAGGGCTCTCGTCACCGGGGGAGCTCACCCCACCATTTTCCCACGCGCGCCATCGGCACCGTGGGGATACCTGGCCCGGGCTCGGGCGGCAGGGCCCGCTCCGGGGCCATTACCCTGGGCGGGATGGTCGACCTCCATACGCACTCCAACGTCTCGGACGGCAGCGACACCCCCGAAGAGGTACTAGAGCTAGCCGTGAAGGCCGGCCTGTCCGCCCTTGCCCTTACCGACCACGACCGCCAAGACGGCGTGGGCGCCGCTCGGCGCCGGGCGGAGGAGGCGGGCATCGAACTGGTGCCCGGCGTCGAGATCTCCTGCAACCACACGGGCACGATGCACGTGCTCGTCTACTTCCTGGAGCCCGGGGAGGGACCGCTCCAAGACGAACTGGCCCGTCTCCAGGTCGCCCGCGATACCCGCAACCAGCGCCTGGTGGCCCGCTTGGCCGAGCTGGGCCTACCGCTCAGCATGGAGGAACTGGAGGCCGAGGCGGGCCCCACCGGTGCCGGGCGCCCCCACGTGGCCGCCATCATGGTCCGCAAGGGCTACGCCCGCTCCATCCAAGACGCCTTCGACCGCTTCCTGGCCAAGGGCAGCCCCGCGTACATGGAAAAAGAACGTCTCGACCCCCTGCCCGCGATCGCGCTGGCACTCCAGTCGGGGGCGCTACCGGTCCTGGCCCACCCGCTCTCTCTCCAGCTGTCCCCGTCGCAGACCGAGTCGGCCGTCCAAGAGCTCGCCGGCGCCGGCTTGGTCGGCCTGGAGGCAATCTATGGCCGCTACGGCCAAGAGGAGCGGGCCGGGCTGGCAGTCCTGGCGGCGCGTGCCGGCTTGGCCGTCACGGGCGGCTCCGACCATCACGGCACCTACAAGCCCGACCTCACGGTTGGTACCGGGCGGGGGGACCTCCACGTCCCCGACGGTGCCCTTGCCGCTTTGCGGGACCGCCTCCCGGCCTGACGCGCTCGGCCCCGCCCCCGGCCGCCTCGCGCCTCTGACGGCTACCCGCTCGGCCCGGGTGGCGAGTCGGCGGTCGCCAGCTTTTGCCTTGCCTCTTCGACCGACGCCAGGGCCTCTTCCTCGCCACCGTGGCCCAACGCCCGTAACGTGACGTGGAACTCCAGGCTGTTGCGTACGGTCGGCACGAAATGGCCGACCTCAAAATGGACGAGGTCCAGCTTCATCCCCAGTTCGAGCAGCGCGAGCAGGGAGGCCGGTGTGTAGACACCCGTGTGCACGTCCATATAGGCGCCGTTATCCTGGTGGCGCAGGCAGGCAGCGAACGCTGCCAAGTCGGCGTCTGCCACGTCGGTCCGGCGAACCCCCGTATAGCTCACGGTCCCCCCCCAGAGCCCGGCGGTGTCGACGGTGCCGTCGATAGTGGTCACGTGGGCGAAGAAGTCGAACAGCTGGCCGTACGAGGGGGCTTTCAAGTCCCGGAAGTACCAGTCGACCCAGTCCCCCGGCCGGGTCTCGGCCCGGTTGACGTCGAAGCAGAACCGTTTGTCGGGGATGACGAGCGATATCAAACCGTTCCCGGTCAGGGCGCGTTCGGCATCTTGAAGCCAACCGATCGGGTTGGCGAGGTGCTCGAGCACGTGGGCCGCGATCAGGTAGTCGAACGGGCCGTCGGCCCCGATCGCCTCGGACAGCGTCGAGCCCTCCTTCACCACGTAATCCACCTCCACTATTTCGTCGAGGTGGGGCCGCGCCAGCGAATTCGCCCTGTAATCCTGGCGTAACTGCTCGGTTGTGCGATGGTCGACGTAAAATACCCGCCCGTCGGAGCGCTTCACCCGGGGGCGGTAGAGGGGACCGATCTCCAAGCCCCGCATGCGGGGCAGGTCCAAAAGGTAGAGCGCGGGGTCGCCCCCGCCCGCGCCGCCGGCGGCACCACCGCTTACGCTCAGTGGACCAGCCCTCGTGCTGGTGCCAGGGCGCTGCCGCGGTCCGGGAAGCTCGCCATTTTGACCACCTTCGCGTCCTGGAACGTGAAGACGATGTGGCGCCCGCCGCCCGCCGGCGTCAGCTCCGGTCCTGCCGGCCCCTCGGGGAAGTCGGTGCTCTCCACGCTTACCACGACGCTGCTCCCCAGCTCCTCGGCTTCGACCCGCGTGATCCGCGCGAAGGCGGCACGCCCCAGGAGGTGCAACACCTCTTCCCGGCCGTGGCAGGCGAGCTCGGGCAGTACCCCCTGCCAGGCGACAGAGTCGTCGAGGAGGCTCCCTAGAGCGCTGGTGCTCCCCGTCCGTAGGATCTCGCCCCACACCGAGAGCACTCGCGACAAGTTTTCCCCCGGCTCGGTCACCGGGCCACCTCGGTATAAACAGAGGCCCCGGAGCGGACGAACTCCGCTGCCTTTTCCCGCATGCCTCTTTCGGCCTCCTCCTCATCGCCGCCGCCATCGGCCGGCCCCGCCGGCGTACCCCCGTCACCCCCGGCCAGCTTGCCCGCCCGCAAATTGTGGCTGATGCTCATAGAGCAGAACTTCGGCCCGCACATCGAGCAAAAGTGCGCCTTCTTGGCGGGAGCGGCCGGCAGGGTCTCGTCGTGATAGGCCCTGGCCGTGCCGGGGTCCATCGACAGGTTGAACTGGTCCTCCCAGCGGAACTCGAAGCGGGCCTCCGACAAGGCGTCGTCCCACGCCTGGGCGCCCGGGTGGCCTTTACCCAGATCTGCGGCGTGGGCGGCGATCTTGTAAGCGATCACCCCGGCTTTCACGTCTTCGCGGTCGGGGAGGCCGAGATGCTCCTTGGGCGTCACGTAGCAGAGCATGGCGGTGCCGAACATCCCGATCATGGCGGCGCCGATGGCGGAAGTTATGTGGTCGTAGCCGGGCGCCACATCGGTGGTCAGGGGGCCGAGGGTGTAAAAGGGCGCTTCGCGGCACCACTCCACCTGGAGGTCGACGTTTTCCTTGATCTTGTGCATGGGCACGTGACCAGGGCCTTCGACCATCACTTGCACGTCGTGGCCCCAGGCCCGCTGGGTGAGCTCGCCCAAGGTGCGCAGCTCTGCCAGCTGGGCTTCGTCGTTGGCGTCGGCTACCGACCCGGGGCGCAACCCGTCGCCGAGCGAGAAAGCCACGTCGTAGGCGGCGAATATCTCGCACAGCTCGTCGAAGTGGGTGTAGAGAAAGTTCTCCCGGTGGTGGGCAAGGCACCAGGCAGCCATGATCGAGCCCCCCCGGCTCACGATCCCGGTCACCCTTTCCACGGTCATAGGCACGTAGCGCAACAGGACCCCGGCGTGGACGGTCATGTAGTCCACACCCTGTTCGCACTGCTCGACGACCGTGTCCCGGTACACCTCCCAGGTGAGCGCTTCGGCCCGGCCGTCGACCTTTTCGAGCGCCTGGTATATCGGGACGGTCCCGACGGGCACGGGCGAGTTTCGGATTATCCATTCCCGGGTGGTGTGGATGTCGGCCCCGGTGGACAGGTCCATGATCGTGTCCGCGCCCCAGCGGGTGGCCCAGCGCATCTTTTCCACCTCCTCCTCGATGGAGGACGTGACCGAGGAGTTCCCGATGTTGGCGTTGACTTTCACCAGGAAATGACGCCCGATCAGCATCGGCTCGGCCTCGGGGTGGTTCACGTTCGACGGCAGGATCGCCCGCCCCGTCGCCAGTTCGTCCCTCACCGCTTCGGGGCTCATGGCCTCCCGGACGGCGGCGAAGTGCATCTCGGGCGTGACCAACCCCCGGCGGGCGTAGTGCATCTGGGTCACCGTCCGCCCGGGGAGGGCGCGGCGGGGCCGGCGGGACGGGGCGGCCCCTGCTGTGGCCGGGGGCGCGCCTTGCCTGCGCACCGCGGCCCGGCCATTGTCACGGGCTCGGGGCGCTCGCCCCTCGGTCTCTTCGGTGTCCCCCCGGGCCTCGACCCACGCTGAGCGCAGGCTCGGCAGGCCTGTCGCCGGCCCGTCCACCTGCGGGCCGCTGGTGTCGTAGAGCCACACGGAGCTTGCCCCGGAGTCGACCGGTACCTCCTGGAAGGGGACGCGGACGCCCATAGGGCCGTCCCGGTAGGCTTTGTGCCGCCCGGCGCCCCCCTCCCCGTTCGGCCGGCCCTCGCTGCCCGGCCGGCCCGTAGCAGTACTCGTTGAGATCGTCATGGCTGGTCTTCCTCCCATCCGAAGTGGTCGAGTGGCCCCGGCCCAGCGCCCACGCGCCAGCCGGCACCACCCTGTATGGCGATATGGACAAATGCGTTTGCCTTCTCGATGGCCTCTCGGGCGCCGAGGCTCCGGGCCATGCCGGCGGCTATCGCCGCCGAGAAACTGCAGCCGGACCCGTGGGTGTTGGCCGTGGGGACCCGGGGCCTGGACAGCTCGGTAAGCCCAGTACCGTCCCAGACGACGTCGACGGCAAGGTGGGGGTCGGCGAGGTGGCCACCTTTCACGACGACGACCGGGGCCAGTTCCCCGAGCCGGCGGGCGGCCTCGCGGGCGTAGCGGGCGCCGCCTGAGGCGGGTGCCTCCCGGCCGAGGAGCCGGGCCGCTTCGGCCAGGTTCGGCGTGACTACGGCGCACAGGGGCAGGAGGTCGTCACGGTACGCCCTTGCCACCGCCTCCTCGGCCAGCGGCCGCCCGGTCGAGGCGACGAGCACGGGATCCACCACGAGAGGCGGGAGCCGGGGCGCCAAGGCGGCCACTTCTTTCACCGTGCCCTCCGTGGCGAGCAGGCCCGTCTTGGCCCCGGTCACGGCCATGTCGTCTATTACCGCCTCCACCTGCTCACGCACGAAGCCCGGGGGGAGGGCGTACAAGGCGCGGACCTCGACAGTGTTCTGGGCCGTCACGCAGGTGAGCGCGGTCGTGCCGAGCACGCCGAGGGCGGCGAAGGTGCGCAGGTCGGCCTGGGCCCCGGCACCGCCCCCCGAGTCCGACCCGGCGATGCTGAGGGCGATGGGCGGGGTCAAGGCCGAGCCTCCTCGACAGCCGAGAGGATGGCGGCGGCGGCAGCTGCGGGGTCGGGGGCGCCCATCACGGCGCCCATCACGGCGACGCCGGCAGCGCCCGAACGCAGGCACAGGCCCGCGTTGCGGGCATCGACGCCCCCGAGGGCCCAGACCGGCAAGGGCGGCCCGGCCAGGGCGGCGGGGCCGAGGGCGGGCCCGTAACCGGGTTTGGACCCCGAAGCGAAGATCGGCGAAAGGGTTGCCCAGGAGCACCCCTCGGCCGCCGCCGCCTCCAGCCCGGCGCGGCTGTGGCAGGAACGGCCCCGCGCCTTGCCCGCCTCCCCGTCCCCGGCGGCCCAGGGATCGGCGGCCCAGGGATCGGCGGCCCAGGGATCGGCGGCCCCCAAGTGCCCGAGGTCGGCGAGCTCGGCCCCAGGGCCCGGGCTCGCGATCAGTAGCCCCCCGACGCCGTGCAGCAGGTCGGCCAACTGGGCGGCCAGGTGCAGGCGCTCACCAGCGCCCAGGTGACGGTCCCGGAGCCAGACCGCCCGGGCGCCTCCGCTGACCGCGGCGCCGGCCGCCTCCACCAGCGGGCGGCCGCCGCTGGCGCTGCTATCGGCTATCACGACCAATGCCGGCAGGAGCAAGGGGCGGGCAGGCGGTACAGGCGGCGGGGGGACGAGGGAGCCGGGGCCGGCCCGGGCCGGCGCGGCCACCGCTCTCGCTTGGGCGTTCACAGCTCGGGCATCCCCTCGTTGGTGGTGCTGGCCCGGGCATGGTAGCGGCGCGGGATCCGGCCGGCGAGGTGGGCTAACCGGCCCGCTCGCACGGCATGAGCCATGGCCTCGGCCATGAGGGCTGGTTCACGGGCCCGGGTCACCGCGGAAGAGACGAGCACCGCCTCGCAACCAAGCTCCATGGCCAAGGCGGCGTCCGATGCCGTGCCGATACCGGCGTCGAGGACCACCGGCACCGTCACGAGCTCTCGGATAAGGGCGATGTTGTGCCGGTTGCGGATCCCCAGGCCCGAGCCGATCGGCGCTCCCAGGGGCATGACGGCCGCGCAGCCGGCGCCGGCGAGGCGTTGGGCGAGGACGGGGTCGTCGTTGGTGTAGGCGAAGACGGCGAAACCTTCCTTCACCAGCTGCTCGGCTGCTTCCATGGTCTCGATAGGGTCGGGCAGGAGGGTGGAGTCGTCGCCTATCACCTCGAGTTTCACCCAGGCGGTCTCGAACGCCTCTCGGGCGGCCTCGGCGGTGCGCACCGCGTCGTGGGCCGTGTAGCAGCCGGCGGTGTTGGGCAGGACGCGCACCCCGGCCCGCTCGCAGGCCTCGAGCACGGATCCTCCCGCCCCGGGGGCCACGCGGCGCAGGGCCACGGTCACCATGGCAGTGCCCGAGGCGCGCACCGCCTTTTCGAGCTCGGCCATGTTGTCTGCCCCACCGGTGCCGAGCACGAGCCGGGAGGAGAGCTCTTCGCCGGCGACGACGAACGGGTCGCCGTTCTCCGCCGGCACCGGCTCGCCAGGCGCCGTGAGACCGCCAGGCGTCGTGAGGGCGGTGTCGCTCCCATTGGGCCTCGGCCGGTTGGGGACGGCCTCGCGTCCAGCCAATTGCCCGAGCGTCACCCGCTCAACCTCCTGCCACCGCGTGCAGGATCTCCACCTTGTCGCCCTCGGCCAGAGCGGCGGCGGGCCACTCGGCCTTGCGGACCAGCTCGGAGTTGACCGCGACGGCCACGCCGCGAGGCCCGCAGCCGAGTGCCGCCACCCCGTCGGCGACGGTGCTCCCCGGGGGCAGGACGAGGGGTTGACCGTTCACCTGGAGGGCGAGCTGCTCAACCACGGACCGGCTCCCGGACGTCGAAGCGCGAGGCGGAGAAGGGTACCGCTGGCGCCGGCAGCGGCCGCCCGGCCAGGACCTCGCCCAGTGCTTCCACTGTGACCGGCGCCAGCAGGAACCCGTGCCGGTAGTGGCCGGTGGCGAGCAGCAAGCCCTCCGTGGCGGGAGCCGGTCCCAGGACGGGCCCGTTGTCCGGCGTACCGGGACGGAGCCGGGCAATGGCCTCCGAGAGCTCGAGCTCGGCCACGTCGGGGACGATCGCCACCGCGCTACGCAACAGTTCGAAGACTGCCCCGGCGGTCACGGTCGTGTCGAAGCCGCGTTCCTCGACCGTGGCCCCGACGACCAGCTCCCCATTAGCCCGGGGCACCAGGTAGACCCGGCGGCCTTCGGCCGTGGCGGTCACCGTGCGGGTGATGACGGCCCGCCCCCCGACGCTCGCGCTCCGGCCCGCGCCCAGGCGGAGGATCTGGCCCTTGACCGGCCGGACCGGGGGGAGGTCCTCAGGCGGCGGGCCCTCGAGCGACCCAGACCGGCAACCGGCCGCGAGCACGACCGCACCGGCGCCGAGCACGGAGCCGTCGGCCAGGTCCACCCCGGCCGCCTTGCCCCCCGCCCCTCTGCGGAGGCGGCGGGCGGCGGTGGCCCGCACCTGGGCCCCGCGCCGGCGGCAGGCCAAGCTCAGCGCCCGGACCACGGCCCGGTTATCGACCTGGTGGTCCCCGGGATAGAGCGCCCCCCCGACCACCCGTGGGTGCACAGAGGGCTCCAGGCGCCGGCATTCCCGCCCGCTCAACAGTTCCGCGGCGCAGCCGAGCTTGCGCTGGACGTCGACGGCATCCTCGAGCGCCCGGTAGTCGTCAGTGCCCAACGCCACGCTCAGTGCCCCGTCCTGGCGGAAGCCGACCTTGGCACCTGCCTCGTCCTCGAGCTCGCCGGCGAAGGTGGGCCACAGGGCGGCGGAGGCTTGTGCCAGCTCGTGCAGGGGCCCTTCTCCCCAGCGGGCCTCGGCCGTGGGGGCGAGCATCCCCGCGGCCGCCCAGGAGGCTCCCCGCCCCGGCTCGGGGTCGCAGACCGCCACCGAAAACCCCTGTCGGGCGGCCCGCCATGCTACGGAGAGGCCGATGACCCCGCCTCCGACGACGACCACGTCGAACGTACTGCCCGTCATGGCCGCCTCTCGCCCGGGGCGCTCACAGCCGGCCCCTCGCCCTGGTGGCCGGGGCGCTGGTGACGGCGGTGCTGGCGGCCGCGGTGCTAGCGACCGGGGTGCTGGTGACCGCGGTGCTAGTGACCGGGGCGCTGGTGACCGCGGTGCTAGTGACCGGGGTGAGCCTCGCCGCCAGCTCCCGGGCAGCCGCCGCCGGCTCGCCGGCCGAGGCGATGGCGCCGATCACCGCCACGCCGTAGGCCCCTGCCGCCAGCAACTCGGGGATGGTCGTGGCGCTCACACCGCCTATGGCCAGGACGGGCACGTCGACGGCACGGGCGATCGCGGCCACGCCCGCGGGCCCGATGGGCGGGGGGAGGCCTTCTTTGGTGGCGGTGGGGTAGCACGGCCCGACACCCAGGTAGTCGGCGCCGGCAGCCACCGCCTTGCGTGCTTCCCGGAGCCCCCGGGCTGAAGCACCGAGCACGAGCCCGGGGCCGAGCAGGCGGCGGGCCTCGGCCACGGGGAGGTCGTCGGCCCCCACGTGGACGCCGTCTGCCCCCGTGGCCAGGGCTATGTCGGCCCGGTCGTTGACGATGCACATTGCACCCGCCCTGTGGCACCACGCCACGGCCGCCCGGGCCAGCTCGTAGCGCTCGGCGTCCGAGCAGCCCTTGCAGCGGACCTGGACGCAGGGTACGCCAGCCCCGACCACCACCGCGAGCAGGTCGAGGACGTCCCCCGGGCCGGTGCCGCCCCGGTGGTTGGCGATGTAATGAAGACGGCCCAGCAACTGCGCTCCCTTCGCCGGTATGACCCGGATCAGGTTCGACGGTCGAGGGCGGCAGCCCCCCTCTCAGCCCGGTCCCACCGGGCTCCCGCGTACAAGCCTGACTACCCCCGCCCGTGCGCCATTGTCAAGCCGGCAAGCGGGTGCAGGAAAATACTACGTCGCCCCGGCACTTTCCGGCGGCGCTGCGGGAAGGAGCGAGGTTTACGGGGCGGAGGAACGCTTACAGGGTTGAGAAAATGGTGGGAAGGGTGGCTTTCCAGGCGGCCACCAGTTCCTCCAGGTCGATGTCGGCCAAGCCCTCCACCACGAACCGGTCCCCGCCCCCGGCACCGAGATCCCGCCAAGCGATGCCGACCGCGGCCGCCCTTAGCCGGATCTGGCCCAAGTTGGCGGGCGGGACGCTCATGAGCACCCTGGAAGGGCCTTCCCCGAAGAGGGCCTGGTGGTCGCCGAAATCGCCTACCCGGCACCCGGTCCCTCCTTTCACCGCCATCTCGGCCAGCGCCACGCCCACCCCCCCGTCCGATACGTCGTGGGCCCCGTCGACCAGCCGCTCGTCGACGAGCTCGGCCACCAAAGTGAGCAAGCGGCGGTGGAGGGCCAGGTCGAGCAGGGGCAGGTGGCCGCCCAGGTGGGCCCTGCGTTCGCGGGCCCAGCGTGAGCCGGCCAGGGATACCGCTCCCGGGCCGTCGGGCCCGAGGAGGACGATCTGGCTGCCGTCGGCCAGGGCGGGCACGGGCACGCCCGGCCGGAGCCTGTCGATCAAGCCCAGGGTGCCTACGACCGGGGTCGGGTCGATGTCGACGCCGTTGGTCTCGTTGTAGAGGCTGACGTTGCCGCCGACGACTGGGATGCCGAGGGCACGGCAGGCCTCGGCCATGCCGTCGACGGCCTCCGACAGCTCCCACATGACCTCGGGGTGCTCGGGGTTGCCGAAGTTCAGGCAGTTGACGAGCGCGACCGGCCGGGCCCCGGCGCAGGCCACGTTGAGGGCTGACTCTGCCACGAGGAGGGCGGTACCGGTCCTGGGGTCGAGGGCGCACCAGCGGGGGTTGCCGTCGGTGGAAAGGGCCAGTCCGCGGGTGCCGGCACCGGAGGGGGGCCGGGCGCCCGGCGCGGACAGGCGGCGCACGGCGGCGTCGGCCCCGGGTGCGACGACGGTGTTCAAGAACAGCTGGTGGTCGTACTGGCGGAAGGCCCACCCCGGGTCGGCCAGCATCGCCAGCAGGTCCGCCACCAGCTCCGAAGATGAGGGAGGCGGCAACTCGGCGGGGTCGTCGGCCGCCCGCTCGTCCGCCCCCGCCGGCCGGCGCAAAGGGCGCTGGTACACGGGGGCGTCGTCGCCCAGGCTGGCGGCGGGGACGTCGGCCAGGACCCGGCCGTCCCAGCCGGCCAAGACCCGTAGGCGCCCGGTGCCCGTCACCCTCCCCACCACGGTGGCGCGCACCTCCCAGCGCCGGCAGGCGTCCGTCACCGCCGCGAGCGCCCCGGGGGTGACTATGGCCAGCATGCGCTCCTGGCTCTCGCTCGTCATGACTTCGTAGGGCTCCATGGCCGGCTCGCGGAGGGGGACGGCCAGGACGTTCACGTCCATGCCCACGGCCCCTCGGGAGGCCGTCTCGCTGGCGGCGCAGGTGAGGCCGGCGCCGCCCAGGTCCTGGATGCCCACGACCAGGTGCCGGTCGAGCAACTCGAGAGTGGCCTCGATGAGGCGCTTCTCTTCGTAGGGGTCGCCCACCTGGACGTTTGGCCGCTTGGCCGCCTCCGCCTCGGCGTCGTCGCCGAACGAGGCGGAAGCCAGCACGCTCACCCCGCCGATGCCGTCCCTCCCCGTCGTCGAGCCGAGCAGCACGGCGAGGTTGCCCTCGCCGGCGGCCCGGCCGAGCACGAGCCGTTCTTTCGGCAGCACCCCACAGCACAGCACGTTGACCAGGGGGTTGCCGGCGTAGCAGTCGGCGAACTCCAACTCGCCGCCTACGGTAGGCACGCCGACCGCATTGCCGTACCCCGAGATGCCGCTGACGACCCCGGTCGCCACCCAGCGGTTGCGGGCCTCGGCGGGCGGCCCGAAGCGCAGGGCGTCCATGAGCGCCACCGGGCGCGCCCCCATCGTGAATATGTCACGGATGATGCCGCCCACCCCGGTGGCTGCTCCCTGGTAGGGCTCGATGGCCGAGGGGTGGTTATGGCTCTCGATCCGGATGGCCACTGCGAGACCGTCGCCGGCATCCACGACCCCGGCGTTCTCGCCCGGGCCCACCAGGACTCCTGCGCCTTCGCTGGGCAGCCGGCGCAGGTGCGCACGAGACGATTTGTAGGAGCAGTGCTCGCTCCACATGACCGCGTACATGGCGAGTTCGAGATGGTTGGGCCGGCGGCCGAGGATGCGTTCTATGTCGGCCGCTTCGTCGTCGGTCAGGCCGAGCTGGCGGTGCCCCCGCGGGCCGGGGGCGGGCTCCATAGCGGGCTCCATAGCCCCACCGTAGGCGGCTCCGGGCTGGCCTATAGCCCCATAGCCTTACCGTAGGCGGCTCCGGGCTGGCCCATAGCCCCATAGCCCTACCGTAGGCGGCTCCGGGCTGGCCAGGGGCGCCGCTCAGGCCAGCGCCGAGCCGAAGAGGATCTCGCCGGCTTCCTCGACGCTGGCCGCGACGTTGACTATGCGCGGTAGGCCCACGATCTCGAGCACCCGGTTGACAGAGGGCCGGGGCGCGCAGACCAATGCCTCCCCACCCATCTCCCTGGTGCGGCGGACTGCCCCGATCAGGGCGCCAAGGCCGGCTGAGTCGATGAAGGGGACGCCCGAGAGATCGAAGACCACCGGCCGGCCCGGCGGGACCGTTGTGAAAGCCTCCCGGAAGTGGGCCACCGTGGCGTGCTCGAGGTTGCCCTGGAGGTGACAAACCACTGCCTGCCCCGTCTCCTCGCATGTTACTTGCACGATCAGCCTCCTTCCCCGGAGTGCGGCACCCTGGTAAAACTGATGCTGGCCCTCGGGGCTGAGGACCGCCGCGAGAACAGTTAACATCTTTGTAACGGTCGCGTCCCGGCTGGCGCCCCCTTTTTGGTTTACTGGCCATGATGGCCTGGTCATCCGGCGTACCCACTCTGGCGGGAGCTTCTAACCGGGCGAGCGGACCGCGAACGGCGACCCACCTGCTCCTCATCGATGACGACCCCCACATCCTGGCTTCGCTCGGGATGCTCCTGCGGCAGGAAGGCTACGTCGTCTCGGAAGCGAGCAGCGGTGAGCAGGGGCTCGAGGTCTTCGCCACGGGTACTGCCGACGTCGTCCTCGTCGACCTGATGCTGCCCGGGGCGGACGGCTTCGAGGTAACCCGCCAGCTGCGGCGGGCGAGCGACGTCCCCGTCATCGTCGTCTCGGCCCGCGGCGACACTCACGACATAGTGGCCGGCCTGGAGGCGGGCGCAGACGATTACCTGACCAAGCCCGTGATGGCGAAAGAGCTCTCCGCTCGTGTGCGGGCGTTGATGCGCCGGGCGCGGGTCGGGCCGAAAGAGGGAGGTGCTCTGGTCGTCGGCGACGTCGAGGTCGACCCCCGAGCGGGCGTCGTCCGCAAGGGCGGTGCCGAGATCTCGCTGACCCGTACCGAGTTCCGCCTCCTGTGCGAGCTGGCGGCCCGCCCCGGGTGGGTGATGAGCCGGCCTCAACTGCTCAACCGGGTGTGGGGCTATGACTATTTTGGCGACACTCGCTTGGTCGACGTCCACGTGGGCCGGCTCAGGTCCAAGGTGGAAACGGACCCGTCCAAGCCTGAGCTCGTCCTCACGGTGAGGGGCCTTGGCTACAAGCTCCAGCCGCCGTCGTGACTGAGCCGCCGTGAGCCAGCCGATCAGGCCGCCGCCGTGAGCCAGCCGATGAGGCAGCCGCCGAACCGGCCGATGAAGCCGATGAAGCAGCTGCCATGAGGTTCCCCGGAGGCCGGCGGCCCCGAGCCGGGCATCGTTTTGGCCTGAGAGCGCGGGTGATGGCTGCGTTCGCCGCCGTCATCGCCGCTCTCTCGGGAGCACTCGCCGTCACCACCTATGCCCTGGTCCACCACTACCTGCTCGACGAACGCGAGCACAGCGCGGTGCACCAGACCTACCTGAACGCCCGGGTGGTGAGGCGCGACCTCGCCAACGCGGGCCTCGGAGTCGACGACGTGCTTTCGTCCCTGAGCGAAGCTCAGGGCACCACCGCCCTCTTCTACCAGGGTGGCAAGTGGTACTCGGCGGCGGTGGCCGTGGGCGCCGAGGCTCGCAGCTCGAGGCCGTCGGGGCTGCCCGCCGAGCTGGTCGAGATGGTCGGTGGGGGCACCCCGGCACGCCAGCGGGTCATTTTTCGGGGGGAGCCGGCGGTGGCGGTAGGTGTCCCCCTCCCCTCGGTAGGTGCCGACTACTTCCAGGTCAGCTCGTTGAGCGAGCTGTCCCGCACCCTGGGCCTGCTGGCATGGGTCCTCCTGGGCTGTGCGCTCGCCACCACCGCGGCCGGGTTGTTGGTGGGCCGCTGGGCGAGCGGGCGGCTCATCCGTCCCTTGAGCACCATCTCCGACGTCGCCGCGGCGATCGCCGGAGGCGCCCTCGACCAGCGCCTGCCGCTGGAGGGCGACCCGGACCTCGCCGTGCTGGCGACCTCGTTCAACGAGATGGTGGGGGCGCTCGAGGACCGCATCAAGCGCGACGCCCGCTTCGCCTCCGACGTGAGCCATGAGCTGCGCTCCCCGTTGACCACCGTCGAAGCCTCGATCGAGCTCCTCCGGTCTTGGCAGGCGGACCTGCCTGCCGACGGCCGCCGGGTGCTCGACCTGCTCAGCGCCGAGGTCAACCGTTTTTCGGCGATGGTGCAGGACCTGCTGGAGATGTCGCGCTTCGATGCCGGTGCCGGCAAGCTCGATTCCGAAGAGGTCGCCCTCGACGACCTGGTGTCCAACACCGTGGCGGCCTATACCGGCAAAGCGGTGCCGGTGGTGGTGGAGGCGACGGCCCGGGGGACGTGGGTCATGGGGGACCCCCGGCGCCTCCAGCGCGTCCTCGTGAACTTGCTCGACAACGCCCGTGCCCACGGCGGCGGAGCGGTAGCCGTGCGGGTCGGCCGTCGTGGCGGCGAAGCCGAGGTAACCGTCGAGGACGCCGGCCCCGGGGTCCCCCGGTCCGAACGCGGCGCCATCTTCGAGCGTTTCTACCGGGGAGCGGCCGCCGGCCGCCGCGGCGGCAGTTCGGGGACCGGGCTCGGCTTGGCCCTGGTAGCCGAGCACGTAAAAGCCCACCATGGCCGTACCGC
>JBOGGK010000481.1:0-8104 GCA_050744045.1 Acidimicrobiales bacterium
GTCGTAGTCGTGGTGGGGGCGGTCGTAGTCGTGGTGGGGGCGGTCGTAGTCGTGGTGGTAGTGGGCGGCGGCGGGCTACAAGTCGAAGTCGCTGTTGCACCGGTAGAGGTCAAGTTGAACGGGCCGACCTCGGCCCAAACCAACGGAGGGCTGCCGAGGTTGTCGACGGCGGTCAGCTCCGAAGGGATGGTAGGAGTACCCTGCGCTGAGGAGAAAACGTCGAGTTCCCAGCAGCTCTGGGGCAGGTCTACTGTCGCTGTGAGCATGGGGGCCGAAGGCGAGCTCGTGAACGTCACTGCCGTCGCGGTCAGGGTGGCGGTCAGCTGTTGGGGGTAGATGTACTCGGGGTAGTCCTGGTTGAGAGGGAAGCTCTCGTAACTATTGGGGTACACCCCACCACCCCACAGGTTGTCGCTTGCTGTGTAGACAGCGAGGTAGTACGGGGTGCTGGTGCAACCCGCGTCGAGGGTCACGGTAGCAGCAGTCCCGGTACCGCCGACCTGGCCGTCGATAGTGGCCAGGTAATTGCCCCCCCACGGTTGACTGCAGTCAACTGCGCTTATAAGTGGGGGCAGCGAGCCGGCGTTGGCTGAGCCTACATTGCCGAGCAAGACCAAGGCTAACGCGGCGATGAGGCTGAGGGCGCCAGCGACAAACCCCAGCTTCGTCAGGTGGTGCAACTCAGTACGTCTGCTCATGTCGCGCCTCGTCCAGTCCTCGTACGTCTGTTTGTACGCCGTATGGAGACCGGACGCTAGCAGACGGATACCCGTCAACCGCGCATGGGACAAGCAAGCAAAAAGCCGATGCGCAAAGTAGTGCCATCGCCTCAGGTCGGGGCGGGATGCTGAAGAACGCTCGCAGTCCTGCTGTAACCCTGAACAACGGCAACACGACCGAAGTCGACCAGCGCACGGTGATCGACCAGGGTTTCCTCGAGCTCACCCGACTGGGCGAGCTGCCGGCGAGCAGCCCGGTCGTCACCAACTCCCTGGTCGTCGTCGCCAAGGCCATCGACGTGACGACCCCTTTCGGGGACGGGGGTCACGCGTTACAACGGCGACGGCTACGGGGACTGCGAAGCCTTTACGGTGCACGACCCGGTCAACCACACCTCGAACACCTGCGACCTCACCGGCGAGCCCTGGGCGACCACCGACACCGGCACCGGGCACCCCTGGCCGGTACTGTCGGGAGAGAACGGGGAGTACCAGGTCCTTGCCGACAACACCGCGGCTGCCGTTCCTGACCTCCAGTTCATGCTCAGCTCCGCCTCGGGGCTGGGCTTGGTGCCCGAGGAGGTCTGGGACTACCCCGACGTCCCCGCTTCCCCGTACGGCTCGGACCCGGCCACGGCCCTCGAACGGCTTCGTCGACGGGCCGCCCGACGGCTCGGCCGCGCCGCTCACCTGGGCTCAGTCACAGTTGCTCCGGTTGGTCCGGGACATGGCCACCAACCGCTTGGTCAACCAGCGGGGCATCGTGGCCGCCCGCTACCTCGCTCACCCGCCTTCGGTGGCGCCACTGACAGCGACGGCGTCCACCCTCACTCCGAGCCGAGCCCGCCGCCAATCTGCAGCTACGACCCGGCCCTGGTCCCCTACGTGATCGACACGATCCCGCCGAGCGACGTAAACGTACAGGACGAGCTCAACCCGCTCCTCGGCCCCGTCGTCCTCGATGGGGTGGGTCCGGCCGAACCTCTGAGCCGGCACGCCGGCGGGGGGGGGGAGACGGGGACAGAGGGCCAGGCGCCCCGATGACCACTGGCCACTGACAAACAACTGACCGCTGGCAGCTGGCTCTCGGCGGTGCCATCGTTGATCAGTGCGCTCGAACGCCGATCAGACTCGTACGACCCGAAGCCCGGGAATGTCGTCGTAGTCGCCGTCTTGGGATGCCACTGCCAGGTCGTTGGCGATCGCCGTCGCCGCGATCCACGAGTGGTTGATCGGCATTTTCTTGCCCGCGTCCCGAAGGGCGAGGCGCAGAGCTGCCCAGGCGTGGGCTACTTCTTCGTCGACGGGCAGAGGGTCGAGCAACGCCGCTGCGGAGAGGGTCTCGAGCCGTCGGGCTCGGGTCGGTCCGTCCTGCGCGGCGAGGACCCCGAGCCGTAGCTCGCCCACGGTGATGACCGACACGGCAACACGATCGGGTGGCTGGGAGGAGAGTGGTCGGTCCTGCTCGATGGCGATGAACAGCGACGTGTCGGCGAGCGCCACCTCTTGACCGAAGCGCTCGCCGGGAGCGGTCACGGGACCGGGAGGTCGTCAGTCGTGCCGGGCAGGAGGTCGGCCAGCTCTCGAGCGAGCCCAGGGTCGGCCCGCCTGCGATCGCTGTCGCGGATGAAGGCGCTCCAGGCCATCGATTTCGGTCGGGACGGCAGTGGGAGCAGCTCGGCGACCGGGCGGCCGCTCACCGTCACCCTGAGACGTTCGCCGTGCTCGACCCGCCGAAGCACGGCGCTGACATCGTTTCGAAGGTCGCGTGCAGGGATCTCGCCCACCAGGTCATCGTAGCATTTCTGCTACAACTAGGTCGAGCGGGCCGAGCCCGGCGCATCAACACGGCGCGACGAAGCTCCTAGGGTAGGTGAGCCTGCACCTGCCGGCTCAACGCGAAGGTGGATAGGCTTTGACGACGGCAAACGTTGCTAACCGCTTCGGTGAGGCGGAGATCGCCGCCTTCTGGGAAGCACACCCCTGCGGGAACGACGTGCTCGGTGGGTTGAGCGACCGGTTCCGGGGTGACTACGAGTCGTTCTTCGACGCTTACGACGCGGCGCGTTACCAGATGGAGTCCCACATACCGGGGTGCCTCGACGCGCTCGACGTAACCGGTAAGCGGGTCCTCGAGATCGGCCTTGGCGAAGGCGCCGAGTCCGAGGGGCTGATACGGCGAGGTGCCCGCTGGAGCGGGCTCGACCTCACAGCCGAGTCAGTGCGGCGCGTCACGACGAGGCTGCAGTTGAAGGGGCTGGCTCATGAGGGGATCTGGCAGGGGTCAGCGACGGCCATACCCGTGGGCGACGCTGAGTTCGACTTGGTGTTCTCCCATGGTGTGCTGCACCACGTACCGGATATCGGGGCCGCCCAGTCGGAGATCCACCGTGTCCTTCGCCCGGGAGGTCGCCTAGTGGCAATGTTGTACGCCAAAGGCTCGCTCAACTACCTCGTCTCCATCGCCATCCTGCGTCGTGCCGCCCTCCTGGCGGCATGGCCGTTCCGCTCCCGTGTCCGCAGCGGTCACCTCGGGGCACACCTGCGCAACGCGGAGCGCGAGGGGTTGGGGCCCTACCTGCGGCTGGGACGGTTCACCCACGCAAGCACCGACGGTCCTGCCAGCCCCTTCGCCAGGGTGTACGACCTAGCCCGGGTGCGCCGCGATTTCCCTGCCTTCAGCCTCGTGCGGGCCCACAAGGAGTTCATGCACGCACCGCCACTGCCTGTCCATGGCTTGCCCGGTGCCTCGGTCATGGGGTGGCACCTGTGGGTGGAGCTCGAGCGGCGCGACCGTAGTGGCTTTGGCGAAGCCGTTGCCGCGCTCTGGACGTAGTGCTTAGCCGGCTGGTGCACCTGGCGCTCGAGCCAAAAAGATTGCTCGCCGCTGCCGAGTCTTTGGTACTGCTCGCTGCTGCCGAAGTGTCTCTGAGGTTCGCTGCTCTGCCCAGGGCCGTTCATTGGTTCGGGGCGACCTTGGATTTCGGCGACCCGGCCGGGGAGCGCGATGCCCACCCGCTGGACCTCTCCCCGGTGGAGCGCCACAAGCTCATTGTCCTTGGTCGCGTGGCCCGACATTGGCCGTTGTCGCCTGGAGGGGTTTGCCTGCGCCACTCGCTGGCGGCATCCCACGTAATGAGAGCGAGGCAACCGCGGCTGCGGATTGGAGTGGCACCGGGGCCCAGGGCCGAGATCATGGCCCACGCATGGCTGGAGGTAGACGGTGCCGCCGTCACCCAGCCCAGGGATTTCCTGCCCCTCCTGCGGCTTGGCGACACAATTGGAACACGAGATAAGGAATTGTTCCCGAAGGAGGGCCATCACTGGGAGCAATTGTAAAATGTTGTGGATGGGCCATCGGTCTAAAGAGCGCCGGTCCCTAATTTAGTAGAGAACGGCTGGTTCAACCGAGACGATCAGTGGTGCTGCACAGGCGAGTGCCTCCAAGGCTGGAGACCAAACCCTTCGCAGAGTGACGGCTGGATGCAAGCAGCGGCGTGTGAGTAGCAGCGCTGTAGCTCGTCGTCACTGATGCGGCCGTGGAATTGGCCGCGCTTTTCTACGCCTGCTCTTTCCGCAAGGTCCCGAACCCTCTGCCGTAGGCACCAAGCTCGCCAGCGATCACCAAGGCAGGCAGGCCGGAGGCCACTTCGACCGCCTTGGCATAGGCGCGTACGACCAGCCCGCTCTGTCGCGGGGCCCGGAACTGAGGTGGAAGACGGCTTCTTCGACGGCCGAAGATATGCCCTTGCGCCCCGGTGCCCGACCAAGGAGAGCCCAATACCGACGAGGTGCCGGCCGAGCCCCTTTGCCCGAGCCGTCGCGATACGAGCTTGCCCCAGTCCTGGTGCCAGGACTGGGGCAGCCGGCACGAGGCCTCGCCAGAAGGCCTTCCTTGTGCTCGGCGAAGAAGTCCTAGCCGTCGTCTCTACTAGGCCTGTGGGGATTGTGGAGTGGTCGGGTAGGTCAACAGCTCGGTCTTCGGCCCCGCCAGCCGGGCGTCCAGGTTGGACGTGGTGTACAGCGGGTTGGTGATCGCCGCGTCGGCACCATTGGGCAGGAGCCCGGGTGACGGTCGTGCCGGCCTCGGTACGAACCTCCCGCGGTCCGGCCCTTGGGCTCGGTTCTCCGGGACTGGGTTTCGCGCTTTCGTCCCTTGCCGAGGCCCCAAGTGCCGCCCGCGCCGCCCTATCGGGCCTGTCCGTACCTGTTGTCCTGGCCCACCCCCGCCGGGCCGCCTCGGCCTTGGCGCGCCTGGCGCCCCGTCCTGCCCGCACTTGGCACCTGCGAAGGGCGTACTCGAGGAGCCTTCCCTACCTTCGAACGAACGACAAGGCGACCTTCAACACCGCCTATTTCACCACGACGGCCCGCGAGTTCGGCCGCCAATGGGACGGTGGCGGGGTTGACCCCGACCTCGTGGACGTGAGGAGCCTCCAAGAGGAGTGGCTGAAGGCGCTTCCGTCGGCACCGAGCTCGGCCTTGTTGCAGGCGGCGTGGCTCGCCCAAGCCGGGGGCGGGCGTGGAGCGGCCAGAGGCCCGCCGTTCCTCTTGACCGAGAGATAGTGGAAGCAGAGAGGCGAGCTCTAGCTCGAGGCCCGATAGGTGAACCGGCCGGCTTCGGCCGGAGCCGAGGTGCCGGCCGGGGTCGTAACCCGCACGGCCACGGTCCCCGTGCCGCCGGGGGAGGTAGCGACGACCTCGTGGGCCGAGACGACCTCGAAGTGCGCCTCGCGCTTGCCGAAGACGACCTCTGTCACGTCCTTGAACGAACTGCCCCGTACCACCACCTTGGTGCCGCCCTTGTCGGGCCCGGCGGCGGGGGAGAGGTGGGCCACCTGGCTCTTGGCCAGATAGGTGAAGCTGGCCCGCTTGGCCGAGCCCGAGGTGCCCCCCGGCGTCGTGACCCGGATGGCGACACTGCCGGTCCCCTTGGGGGCACGGGCAATTATCTCCTGGGCCGAGACCACCTTGAAGCTGGCCGCCTTGTGGGAGCCGAAGTGGACCTCTTCAACGTCCTTGAACGTGTGGCCCCGGATGACAACGCGTGTACCACCCTTGCCCGGCCCCGCCGAGGGGGACACATAGGTCACCTGGCTCTTGTCGAGGTAGGTGAAATCGCCGTGCTTGGCCGAAGCCGAGGTACCGCCTGCCGCCCGGACGTTGACCGGTACAGTCCCAATGCCCTTGGGGGAGCGGGCGATTATCTCCTGGGCCGAGACGACCTCGAAGCTGGCCGCCCGGGAGCCGAAGCGCACCGTGGTCACCCGGCTCAACGAGCTGCCCCGGATGACAACGCGGGTGCCGCCCTTGTTCGGACCGGCCGAGGGGGAGAGGCTGGTCAGCTCGGGGCTGTGAGCGGCCTTGGTCGCCGGCGGAGGGGTAGTCGGTGGCCTGGTGGTCGGTGGCGGCGGGGTGGTGGTCGGCGGGGCAGGTGGCGGTGGCACGGGTGGTGTGAAGCCAGGAGGCGGGGAAATAGGGGCCGTTCCCCCAGTCGCCGGGGCCGCGTTGACCGTGAGCGTGCCGTCGACGTAGCTGATCGCGTAGTTGCCGTCCACTGCGCCGGAGCAGGAGGTGGGGTAGGTGCCCAGCGGCGAGGAGCTGGTGGCCGTCGTGGAGCACGTGGGGGCAGTAGTGAGGCTGCTGGCGGTATCGCCGTTCACGAAGCGGGCGTAGGTCGGCGTTATTGCTGGAACGGCAGCACCCTCGGTCATGGTGAGCGTGGGGGCCGTGATCGTGAGGTGCGCCGGGTTGACGGTGAGCGAACCGTCGACGGCGCTGATGTCGTAGTTGGGGTCAGACGCCCCGGTGCAGCTGGTCGTGTACTTACCAGCAGGCGGCGATAGTGCGGGCGACGTTACGTTGGGAGCATTCGTGGTGCATTTGGGAGGGGTGGTAAGAGCGGTGTCGCCGTTCACTAAGCCGCTGTAGCTGGCGGTGGTCGTGGGCACGGCATCCCCATAGGTCATGGATGCGCTCGAGGCGGTCATGGTTAGGGGCGCGGGCGCCACCGTCAGTTCGAAGCTCTGCGTGGGGGCCCCACCGACGTTGGACGCCGTGATGGTCATGGGGTAGCTACCGACGTCGCCGTCGGCCGGCGTGCCCGCCAGCGTGGCGGAGCCGTCACCGTTGTCGGTGAAGGTCACGCCGGCGGGGAGCGCGCCGGACTTAGAAATCGACGGAACCGGCGAGCCGGTGGCCGTGACCGTGAAGCTGAAGGGCATCCCTACGGTCGCGTCGGCGCTACTGACGCTGGTGAAAGCCGGGGCCACGGGTAGAGGCGGCTCTATGGTGAGCGTCCCGCCCACGTAGTTGATCGTGTAGTTGGGGTCGAGGGCGCCGGAGCACGTGGTGGGGTAGGTCCCTGGTGCTGTGGGAGCGGTGGGCGTCGGCAAGCAGGTAGGCGGAGGAGTGAGGCTGGTCGGGCCGTCCCCGTTTACGAAGCCGACGTAGCTGGCGGTGATCGGCGGTATGGCCGACCCCTGGAGGACCGTGGGGGAGCTTGCCGTGATGGTAAGAGGAGCCGGTTGGACCCTCAGCGTGCCCTCCAGGTAAGTCATGGCATAGTTGCCGTCCACCGCCGGTCCGGAGCAGGTAGTGGAGTACGTGTTGACAGGCGAGCGGTTCGTGGCTGTCGTGGTACAGATGGGCTGGGTCGTGAGACTGGCGGATGTGTCTTGGTTCACGAAGCCGCTGTAGCTGGGGGTGCTGAGGTCAGGGACCGTTCCCCCGTAGGTCATGGTGGCGCTGGGGGCGATGACCGCCAGGGGTGCGGGGTAGATCGTGAAGCCGTCGCTCGCGCCCGTGTAGATGATGGTGTAGCCGGCCGCGTCGGCCCCAGTGAGGGAGAGCCCTTGGCAGCTCGAGCCGTCGACCGTGTAGGTGTCCGCCGCGAGCGTTGGCTCTATAGCGGTGCCCCCGTTGACCGAAGAGCAGTCAAGGGTACCGGTAATGCTTACTCCGCTTGGAACGCTGCCGGGAGCGTAGGTGAACTGAGCGCTCGAAGGCCCGTAGGTCTGGGAGCCGGACACCTCGACGCTGACGGCGCCCTTCGTGTACAAGTTGGCCTCCCCGCCGTCGCTGGAGGCGAAGGCGGGCGCCCCGACTAGAGCCTTGCCCCCGTCGGCAGAGAGGGCCACCGACCACCCGAGCCGCTCGGCCGAGCTACCGGCGAAACTGGCGTTGGGAGCAGAAGACCAAGTCCCCGCCGTAGCTGTGTAGAGGTAGGCCGAGCCAGGGGCCCCCGAATTACCGGGTGCGCCCACCAGGGCTTCGGTGCCGTCAGCCGAGAGGGCGACCGATTGGCCGAAACTTGCGCCTGAGCTGCCCGGAAAGCCTTGCGGAGAGGACGACCAGGTCCCGTTGTCTTCGGTGTAGACGTAGGC
>JBOGGK010000482.1:0-6954 GCA_050744045.1 Acidimicrobiales bacterium
ATATGGGACGCCACGACAGCACGCCGGCCGTCGTAATCGGGAAGACGCCCGACGAGCTCGCCCACGCGCCCGCCCAGTGCGCAAGCCACCTTGACGGGCAGCGCGGACGCCACCGCGGCTCCCGCCCGGTACAACGCGAGCTGCCTGCTCACCACTGCCCGGAACCCCTAGAGTAGCCGTGCCCGACCAGCCATCTCAGCCTCCCCCGGGCCCCCTGCGGCGGGGGGAACGCACCTCGTCCCCGGCCATGGCCCCCGGTGGGTCAAAGCGTTGCCGGCGAGACACGCGCCGCTCATGCCAGCGACCACTCCCTGGGCCCCCCGGACGCCTGCTCCCGGCGAAGAACCCCCGGCTGGCGGGGGAAGACGACGCCCGCTGGGCCCGGGCCCACCACACGTCGCGCGCCGCCCGCTCTTCCCGCCACGCCCGCCAGCGCAGCACCACCGCAGTGGGTTCCACGGGCAATGGGGCGGGCGGCTTCTCGGCCTGGCGCCAGACCTTCACGAAGCGCTGGCCGGCCGTAACGCAAGAGAGGGCGAACACGACCCACAACAGCCAAAGCATGTCGGCGGGGAACTTGAGGGCGAAGCAAAGGACGAGCACGCGCTCGCCCCTTTCCATAAGGCCTCCCTTGGCGTCGATGCCGAGAGCGTCACCTTTGGCCCTTATGTAGGAGACCAGCTGTGAGGCCCCCAGCACGGCGAGGGGCACGAGTGCTGCGTGCCCCCCGAAGCGGTCCTGGGCGTACCAGGCCATGCCCGCGAGCACCACCGAATCGCTCACCCGGTCCCCGACCGAGTCGAAAAATGCCCCCCTCCGGCTGGTCCGGCCGCTCGCCTTCGCCAAGCTCCCGTCGAACACGTCGGGCAGCGCGGACATGATCACGAGCACCATGCCAACGACGAGGTGGCCGGCAGCTATGGCCCACGCCGCAGGCACCGACAGGGCGATGCCCGAAGCCGTCAAGTGGTCCGGTGACAAGCCGGTGCGCTGCAATGCCCGGCCGGCGGGGCTCACGACTCTGTCAACCGCCGTCCGGAAGCGTGCGTCGAACAAACCTACTTGCTCCTATCGGGCCAGCCAGGCTGACCTGTACTCCCGACAGACTACCACCCGGCCCAGGTGGGGAAGGAATGTGGGACCGCCTGGTGCCGGGTGGCGGCGGCGGAGCTAGCCTGACGGGATCGGCCCCGGGACCGCTGGAGTGGCCACCGGGCGGGGAAACTTACGGGGAAGGTCACGGGGAAAGTAGAAGGGGACAGGAAAGCAAGGTGGTGGTATGAAGGCGTACCCATCAGCCCAGGTCCGCAACGTGGCCCTCGTCGGCCACGGAGGCTCGGGAAAGACCACGTTGACCGAGTCACTCCTGCTTTGCAGCGGGGCCGTCAACAGAGCGGGACGAGTCGAAGAAGGCTCCACGGTCTCGGACTTCGAGCCCGAGGAGCATTCCCACCACATGTCGACGTCGCTCGCGCTGGCGGCCCTCGAGTGGCGCGGCTACAAGGTCAACATGTTGGACTGCCCCGGCTACGCCGACTTCGTGCCCGAGGCGCTGGCGGCGCTCTCCGTCGCCGACTTGGCCGTTTTCGTGGTGAGCGCGGTCGACGGGGTCGAGGTCCAGACTGAGGTCTTCTGGAAGGCGGCGGCCACCTTGGGGATCCCACGATTGGTCTTCATGAACAAGCTCGACCGTGAGCGGGCCGACTTTTCCGACGCCCTGCAGCAACTCCACCACGCCTTCGGGGCGGGCATCGCCCCTTTGGAGCTGCCCATCGGCCACGAGCAGGACTTCCACGGCGTCGCCGACCTGCTGACCGACACCGCTTTCACCTACGAGCCAGGCAAGTGCACAGCCTCTCCGGGGCCGGTACCCGAGGCCATCGCCGATCAGGAGCACACCGTGCGCAACTCGCTCGTCGAGGGCATAGTCGTGGCCGACGACGACCTGATGGCCCGCTACCTCGACGGTGAGCAGATCTCGGCCGAGGAGCTCTCCAAGACGCTCGCCCGGGGCATCGTCTCGTCACAGGTGTTCCCGGTCATCTGCGGCTCGGCCACCAAGTTGGTCGGCATCGACCGCTTGCTCGACACGATCTGCGACGTGGCGCCGTCCCCCCTCGAGCGGCCAGCAGCCCGGGTGCGGGCACCCGGGGACGGCGGGAACGATGTGGTGGAGGTGGCCTGCGACCCCGCCGGCCCCCCGCTGACATGGGTGTTCAAGACCGTCGCCGACCCCTATGTAGGGAAAATAACGCTGTTCAAGGTCATATCGGGCACGGTCCATCCTGACGCCGTCCTGTACAACCCGCGGGCTAAGGCAGAGGAGCGCCTCCACAGCCTTTTCAGCCTGCGTGGCAAGGAGCAATTGCCGCTCGCGGAAGTCCCGGCCGGCGACATCGGCGCAGTTGCGAAATTGGCCGCCACCAACACCTCCGACACCCTGGCGCCGCGCAATATGCCAGTCACCTTGGTCCCACCGGGCAGTGCTGAAGCAACGGCCGCGGGCCAAGGTTGGCTCGCTGAAGCAGCCATGCCCGCTCTCTCGGTCGCTATCCGGCCCAAGAGCAAAGCCGACGAGGACAAGTTGATGACCGCCCTGCACCGCCTCCAGGAGGAAGATCCGACCCTGGTTGTGCGCCGCGACAACGAAACGCACCAGACAGTGCTGTCCGGCACCGGCGAGACCCACATCGCCATCGCGGTGGAACGGCTGTCGCGCAAGTTCGGCGTCGCCGTCGAGCACGAGGACCTCGTGATCCCCTACCGGGAGACCGTGACCTCCACGGCCGAGGCGGAGGGCAAGTACAAAAAGCAGACCGGCGGGCACGGCCAGTTCGGCGTGGCCTCGTTGCGCATCGAGCCGATGGGGCGGGGCACCCGCTTCGAGTTCGTGGACAACGTCGTGGGAGGCGTGATCCCCCGCCAGTACATACCCGCGGTCCAAAAGGGTGCCGAGGAGGCCCTCGCTGACGGGGGGAACTTCGGTTGGCCCGTGGTGGACGTGAGGGTTACTTGTTTCGACGGCAAGCACCACCCCGTCGACTCATCGGAGATGTCGTTCAAAATGGCCGGCGCGCTGGCCGTACGGGAGGCGTTGTCCAAGGCCGCTCCCGTGGTACTGGAACCCCTTTCGCAACTCGAGGTCACCGTGCCCAACGCCTACCAGGGCGACGTCCTCGGGGACCTCAACGCTAGGCGCGGGCGGGTACAAGGGACCGAGACTGGCGATGCGGGGGAGTCGGTCATAATAGCCCTCGTCCCTACGGTTGAGCTCATCCGCTATGCCATCGACCTCCGCAGCCTCACCGGGGGCCGGGGCAGGTTCAGGGCCAGTCACGACCACTACGACGTGATGCCCCAGAACCTCTGGGACAAGGTGCGCCGGGAGCGGGCAGGCGCCGAGAAGTAGCCGGGAGCAACGGGCCGGGGGGCGCCAGCGGGGGCGAGCCGGCATGTTGGGTCCCTCGTCCACGTGCACGAAACCGACAAATACATTCGCAAAAACGCGGCATCCGTACGGTTCAAGCCTGATTTCGTGCACGAAACCTACAGATGCGGCTTCTACGAAATCGCATCGGTACGTTTCGTGCACGGGGCGGGGCTGTGCAGGCGGGGGCTGTGAGGTCGGGGGCTGTGCAGGCTGGGGCTGTGCAAGGGGGCTTTCGCGAGCGGCGTGGTCCCTTCCGAGCTGGCCGGGCTCTCGCTGCCCTACGGCCCTGCCTACCCGCAGGGTTGGAGCAGGACGACGCCTATCCGCAGGGTTGGGGCAGGACGACGGCCGGTTTGGCCCGGTCCGAGCCCTGCGGCTGGTAGACGGCCAGCAGCGAACCGGTGCTCGAGACGACGGCCCACGGGCCGGGCCCGCTGGCGCCGGCCCCTTTCAGCACCTGTAAGGGGAGCACCTGCCCATGGGAGACGGCAGCAGCGACCGGCGCCGCCACGACCGCCCGTCCCAGGCCGGCGAGCGCGGCGGCGGGGCTCATCACCGCCCCGGCCGGTTCGGCAGCTGTGCTGAGAGCCCCGAGGGTGACCGCCCGAGCCACCGTGAACTCCCCCACCGCCAGCCTCCTCAGCCGGCGAAGGTGGGCACCACCTCCCAGGGCCGCGCCGAGGTCGGCCGCCAGGGCCCGGACGTAGGTGCCAGAAGAGCATTCGACATCTATGGCCAGCACGGGGCCATACCCGTCTGCCTCGCCCGGCGCCGCCCGCGCGACGTCGAAGCGCGTGACCGTGACTTGCCGGGATGCCCTCGGCACCTCCAACCCCGCCCGAGCAAGCTCATGCAACCTACGGCCCCCGACTTTTACAGCAGAGACCATCGGGGGGACCTGGCTGATCTCGCCCGTCAACGCGGTCGCGGCCTCCCTGGCCTCGTCGAGGGTGACAGAACGCATGTCCCAGGTCGCCGTCACCTGGCCGGCGGCGTCCAAAGTGGTGGTCGCCACCCCCAGGACGACCTCGGCGGTGTAACGCTTGGCCATGCCCGACAAGAACTGCAACAACCTCGTCGCCTGGCCCAGCCCGACCACTAACACCCCGGTGGCGTCGGGATCGAGCGTTCCGGCGTGGCCGACCCTTCTCTGGCCGAATATGAGCCTGCACCGCGCCACGACGTCGTGACTCGTGCAACCCGCCGGCTTGTCTATGACAACGACGCCGTCTACCTGGCTCACGTGCCCTCTTGGCGCCCAACGGGGCCCGGTGGCGAGGCCTCTGGGCCGCCGGGGCCGGGTAGTTCTCCGTCGGAACGCAGCCGGCGCAGTATCGACTCCACCCGCTCCCCGGAGGCGACAGCGGGGTCGGCGTCGAAGCTGAGCTGGGGGGTGCGCTTGATGCGCACCTCGCGGGCGATGGCGGCTTGCAGGCGCGGGCGCACGTCGACCAGCGCGGTGCGGGCCGGGCCGGGCAGCGAGGCCAGCAGCACCGTGGCGTGGCGCAGGTCGGGGTCGCAGCGCACCGCGGTCACCGTCGCCAGTTCGAGGCGGGCGTCGGAAGCGGCCTCACGTTCGATGGCGTCGGCCAGGACCTCGCGGAGCAGTTCGTTGACGCGAACCATCCGCGGGTAGTGGTGAGCGGCGAGAGAGAAGGAGGGCCTGCGGCGGCGCGCTCGCCTTGTCATGGAAACACGCTCGCTTCGCGGGCGGGCCGGAGGGGCCGGCGCGAGGGGGGACGGGCCGAACGAGCCCTTTCCCGACCGACGAACTGGCACCCCCCGTCCCTCGGCAACGGGCCGGCGGAGCCCCCTTCGCGACCGCCCTCGGCTAGGGGCCCCACCAGTGCCGTTCGCAAGAGACGACCTCGACCTCGGGGAAGGACCACACGAAGCGCTCCACCGACGCCAGGACCGCTTCGACGTGGCCGGCGGTCGAGGCCACGGCGGAAAAGGCGAGCTCCGCTGCCTGCCAGCGGTCCTGCTTGCCCACCTCGGCGGCGGCAACGCCGAAACGGTGCCGGCTCCCCTCCACGATCGGCCGGACGACGGCTCGCTTGTCTTTCAGCGAGCGGGCCTCGGGTATGCGCAGTTCGACGCTCAGGGCAGCCGCATGCAAGGGGCTCAGGTACGGGGTATCTCCCGCTCCTCATAGGTCTCGATGACGTCGCCTTCACGCAAGTCCTGGTTGTTGGAGAGGCCGATGCCGCACTCAAACCCCTCGTGCACCTCACGCACGTCCTCCTTGAACCGCCGCAGCGAGGTGATGACCCCTTTCCAGATGATGACCCCATCGCGCAGGAAACGCACCTTGGAACCCCTGGCGATGGCGCCGCTGCGCACGTAGCAGCCGGCGATGGCGCCGACCCTGGGGATGCGGAAGATCTCGCGCACCTCGGCCTCACCCGTGAGGATTTCCTCGTACTCGGGCGCCAGCATGCCGACCATGGCGGACTGGACGTCCTCGATCAGCTTGTAGATGATCTCGTAGGTCCTGACCTCCACGCCCTGCGCTGCCGCCATCGACCGGGCTTCACGGCCCGGGCGCACGTTGAAACCGATGATGGTGGCGTTGGAAGTGGCGGCCAGGGCGACGTCGTTCTCGGTGATGCCGCCCACCGCCCGGTGCACGAAGGCCAGCCTGACGTCCTCACGTTCCAATTTGCGCAAACTTTCGGTCACTGCCTCAAGGGAACCCTGGACGTCTGCCTTTACGACCAGGTTGAGGGTGGCGGCCTCTCCCCGTTGGATCTGTTCGAAGATGTCCTCCAGCTTGGCCCCGCCGGAAGTGGCAGCCGAGCTCCGGCGCAGGTCCGCATTGCGGTAACGCTGCTCACGCTGCTCGGCCACCTCGCGGGCGGTCCGGGAGCTGGCGACCCCTCTCAGCTCGTCGCCGGCAGCCGGGAGGGAGTCGAACCCGAGCACCTGGGCCGGGAACGCCGGGGGTGCCTCCTTGATGTTGTCGCCCTTGTCGTCTATGAGCGCCTTCACCCGGCCCCACGCCGCCCCGGCCACCACGTGGTCGCCTACCCGCAACGTCCCGCTCTGGACGATAACGGTGGCCACCGGGCCCTTCCCGGGATCGAGGTTGGCCTCGAGCACCACGCCCCGGGCCCGGCCCTCGGGGTTGGCCTCCAGCTCCTCCACCTCGGCCACGACCATCAGTTGCTCGAGGAGGTCGTCGATGCCGAGGTTCTGGAGGGCCGACACCTCGACCATGATGGTGTCACCGCCCCAGCGTTCGGGCACCAAGCCGAGCTCGGAGAGCTGCTGCATAACGTGGTTGGGGTCGGCGTCGGCTCGGTCGACCTTGTTGATGGCCACGACGATAGGGACGCCAGCGGCCTTGGCGTGGTTGAGCGCCTCGACCGTCTGGGGCATGACGCCGTCGTCGGCGGCGACCACGAGGATGACGATGTCGGTGACCTCCGCCCCGCGGGCGCGCATCGCCGTGAACGCCTCGTGGCCCGGCGTGTCGATGAAGGTGATCGCGCGTTCTAGGCCCTCGACCTCGGTGGCCACCT
>JBOGGK010000483.1:0-7727 GCA_050744045.1 Acidimicrobiales bacterium
AGCCAGAACCGTGGCACTGCAGGTACGGGTTGGCGCGCTGCGGCCGCCCGGGGGTCATCGGCCTTTGGCAGCACGGGGGCACACCGGGCCTCCAAGGGTCGCTCCCGTGGCCGCTTGTCCGGCTCGCCGAACTTCGGCTCGGTGCAATGGGAGCCGGCCTGGAGTGGTGGCCCCATTGCACCGATATCGCCCCCGCCCTCCTCGCCGGGCACGGCTGCGGGCCCCTGACCGCCGCCAAGGTCATCGACTAGACCGCGGACGTGCGCCGGTTCCGCTCCAAAGACGCCTACGCCCGCTTCAACGGCACCGCCCCACTGCCCGTGTGGTCATCGGACCATCCACGCCACCGTCTCAGCCGGGCCGGGAACCGCCAGCTCAACTGCGCCATCCACCGCGTCGCGATCACCCGAGCCCACCCCGACGCCCGGGCCTACCTACAGCGCCGCAAAGACGCAGGTGACACCCCCAAAGAAGCCATCCGAGCCCTCAAACGACGGCTCTCCGATGTCATCTACCGGGCCCTCCTCGCCGACGCCGACCACCCTGCCGTCACGAGCGAGCCCGAAATTCTTGGCCACGCCGCTTGACATAGGATCGAATTACAGACCCGCCCAGCGCGCCTCGGACTGGGCCGTGAGGGAGACCTGCCGAAAGGCGGGTCTCTGCGTTTTCGGGCCTACCAGCTCCTGGGCTTGTGGAAGGCACCGACTGCGTCCACGAGTGCATCTGGGAACTGGCTCCTGGTAAGAGCGGTGTGGCGGATTTGCTTGAAGAAATGAGCGTCTCGGCTCAGCCTCGAGCCGCTCGATGATCACGACCTCGTTCTCGCCGCGCTCGATCAGCTTCGCAGCCCCGGAGAGCACGAGCGCGTCGCCGTCGCCCACCAGCACAACGTCGAACGGTTCGCCGAAGGCGGGCGCCGCGCCGGGTTACGGGACCCGCCGGCCATCTCGTGACCGACCCGCCAACGGCACTTGACGCCGAGGCGATCATCGGAGTGCTCAACGCGCACGGCGTCGAGTAGGTGGTGATCGGCGCCTTCGCCGCTCAAGCTTTCGGAGCGCCGCTCCCGCCAACGCTCGACATCGACTTCACGCCAGCGTCGAGCCCGGAGAACCCCGGGCGGCTCGCCTCGGCCCTACACGAGCTGCGGTGCGGGGTCGATCGGGCAAACAACTTGCTCCTCTGAGCCAGACGGCCCGGCGTTGCAGAGGGCTTTCGGCCCGGCGAGCGTAGACAAAGTGAGTTTCTGGTGAAGCTCCGGGCACGCGAGTTGTCTAGCTTTGCAACATTTTTTCAACGGACTTTGGGTTGCAGGTGGGCGCTGAGGCCGCAACGGCCACCTTCCGGCACGCGAAAGCCCAGCTCAGCGGCTTGTAGCGGTCTTCCAGCCTATCTCTCAAGATGGGAACACGGGTTCGAACCCCGTTGGGGCTGCGGCTAAAGTAACAGGCCAGACGCCAGTTTTTGGTTTCGCAGGCGACGGTGAGGATAGCCTGCCAACCATCTTGCCCACGGAGTTGGGTCTTGCACTGCTTCCGCCCGGCACCGCAAGTCCAGCGGCCACAACGCCGATTGCAGTGCTCACCGTGGTCACCGTTCTGGACAGCCAAGGATAGGCCCTCGCGACACTTCGGCTCTGGCCGTGGTCAGCGGCGCAACGGGCTCGAGGCAACCAGCCCAAGGAGCTCCTCGCTGACGTAAACCTGGGCCGGTCGACCCCTGTTGCCAGTAGGTGCAGCCGTGCGGAAGGGGGTGAGAACACCGGCGTCAGCTAGGGCGCGCAGGGCGTCCCCGGCGCCCTTGCGGGTCAACCCGAGCGCTTCGACGACAATAGGGGCTGTGAGAACGAGGTGGCGCGGGAGTAGGTCGAGGACCTGCCAAGCAGCGGCATCTCTGCGTAGGGCCCGGACCTTGCGGTGGGCCGCCAGCTTCGCCGGCCAGCTGGACCGGAGCTGCTCGACGGCAGCCACCAGCTTCGACTGAGCGTGCCCCGCGCCCGAGACTGCTTCGGCGAACCAGGCGACCCAGGCGCTGGCCTGGTTGAACCGGTAACGGGTCAGGCCGGCGGTGTACCCGCTGACATCGGCCGCGAGGTGGATGCTCACCGGTGGGGGTGTGAGGAGGTGTAGGCGGCGCGTGAGGAGCCAAGAGATGAGGACGCGACCGATCCTGCCGTTGCCATCAGCGAACGGGTGGACCACTTCGAACTGCGCGTGCGCGATCGAGGCAGCGGCGACCGGGCCGAGGTCGGTTTCATTGACGAAGTTCAACAGATCGTCCAACAGCGCCGGGAGCTCGCTTGGGGGCGGGGTGACGAGGTGGGCGTCAAACGGGCTGTGCCCACCGATCCAACCCTGCTCAGCACGTACACGTCCGACGTAACGCGCCGGGGTGGGACTGCCGGCCATGAGCGCTCCATGCCAACGGCACAGCTCGTCCAGGCTGAGCTCGCCGGTACCGGTTGCATGGGCTATGGCCTGAGCGCTGGCAACGAGGTTTGCTGCGACCCAGGCCGCCGCGGTGTGCACGCCCCCTCCCTCGTGCTCCGCGAGCACCACCGCGACAACGGGCGCGGTGACTCCCTCGATGTAGCTCGATGCGACGCCCTCGGCGCGGAGGAGCAGTCGGGCCAGCGGAACGTAGTCGTCAGGTAGGGCCTCGGCGCCACGGGCGACACTGAGCTCGGCAGCGCCGCAGGCACTGATGGCACTGACATCGAGGGAGAGGTCGCGCTCTGCGAGCAGATGGGGGACGAACGCGTGCACGCGCCGCCCCTCCCAGACGACGGGGACTTCTGTCCCAGCAAGCTCCAGCTAGCTCTCCTTTCGTTACCACTAAGAGCTTAGCGGTTACAAAGTACGAGATCCGATACCGCTGGAACAATTGGTATGCCGCCAGCTACCCGACTGAGTTCACGCGTCTGCCTGGAGCGGGCTCACGCGGCGAACGACTCAACTGCGATCACTGAGCATGCCCTCAGTGGGAGTATTCCGGCGTCGTGAGCGGTGCGATCGGGACCGGCGAGCCTCGTGCCGGACGCGCCCAGGCTCGCGCGTGCAACTCGAAGCGGTCGAGTTGCAACCGACTGGTCGAACTTGCGGGCACTCGGCACCACCTGTCCCCTTCTTGTGTCGGTAGAGACAGCGCCGTCCAAGCCTTGCTTTTACCACGTTTTTCCAACCGACTTTGGGTAGACTGATGCTGGTTCGAACCCCGTTGGGGCTGCCAGCCAAACCGCCGGTCAGAGGCTATCTTGCCATCGGTCCAACCGCGGCATCACGGTCCTGACGGCGTCGACCGGCCGGCGCCGGCCACCTTCGCCACCCTCACCGACGCCTGGGTCTGGCTCTCGACCGTCGAGGCCGACCTCGTGCGGGGGAAGTGGATCGACCCGGCCGGCGGTCGTCGGGTCTGTTCGGGATGTATGCCGAGCGGTGGATGGCCGAAGCGAGAGGGTGGGACTGTACCGCTGTCGCAGATGGCGCAGCCCAACGGGAATCTTCACCGGGCGGGTCTTGCGGGACGCGCGCCGGCCGTCGCAGCGGGCGCCCGCAGGGTCGTCGCAAGCCGTTCGCTCTGCGGGACCTGGGGCGCTGTCAGGAGGCCTCCTGATGGCGGGCGATGTACTCGTCGAGGGCTTCCCGACCGATGTCAGCCAGCCGCCGGCCTTGGCGGGAGGCGATCTCCTCGAGGGCTCGCCGGGTGCCCTGAGTGACCCGGAGGGTCAGATTGGGGGTCTTCTCCGCTTCGCCGGTCAGTGACGGCCGACCAGCCCGCCGGGCCCGTACTCGAGACATGGCCCGCTCGGCCATCTCGGCTGCTCGGACTTCAGTCAGCCGGGTGCCGTCGTCGAGGTACACCTCCTCGGCGTCGAGATCGATGTCGGGGCCTACCTGGCTCCTGATGAACCGCTGATGGGCCATCTACTTCCTCCTTCGCAGCTCGGTGGGCATCACATGAATGACGAGGAACACGTCGGACCGCTCCAGCAGGCAGACCTCCAGCTCCATGACAGTGGACGATGGCGAGCCCGCGGTTGGGCCCGCCCGGGGAGGTGCCCCCCGCCAAGAGCCGGACAAGGCAGTAGGCTCCCCCAATGAGCCCGTCTAGGCTCCGTCGTGGCATCGGCATGGTCGGTGCTTCTGCCGCGATGCTGCCCGCCCTCGCCCTGCTGTTGGCCACGCCTGAAGCAGCCGTTGCCGGGGCCCCGACAACGAGCTCGGTGCTCACCGCGGCCAAGCGCGCCATTGGAAAGCAGACCAGCGTCCACCTGGTGGTGACGTCCAGGTCCAGTTCGACCTCGGTCGAAGAGCACGCCGGGGCCGACCTGGGGAAGACCAGGGGCGTCGAGACCATCTCGGAAGGCAGCCAGAGGGTCATGATCAAGGTGACCCCTGCCCACGCCTACCTCTCGGGCAACTCGTCCGGGCTGACCAAGATCGTCGGGCTGACTGCGGCTGAGGCAAAGAGGGTCGGCAAGGACTGGGTGTCTGTCAAAGCCGGCACGAGCCAGTACAAGGAGCTGGCGACTTCGATGACCCTTTCTTCAGTCGCCGGCGTCCTGCCGACGGCCAAGAGCACTAGGCTGTACCTTCCCGCCTCTCCGGGCAAAAAGCTTTACACCTTGAAATGGGACACTGCCGCGACCAGCTCGGAGCCCGCGTTGGCCAGCACGCTCACTCTCTCGGCTGTCGGCGCCACCTTGCCGGTCCGGGAGACTACGACGGCTGCAGGAGGAGGCAAGGAGACAGTGGCGCTCTCCAAGTGGGGCGAGCACGTCCTGGTGAGCGCGCCGGCCGCGGGGTCGACAATCCCCTATTCCAAGGTCTCGAGCTGAGCGCCCTGCGGGCCCAGCCGATGCCTGCGGCACCCTGAAGTTGCGGTAAAACGTGCGTGCGGCCAGGTGAGTTGGCGCATGAGCGCTCCGCCTTCGTTGGGATTTCGAGCGCAGGGCAGCCCCTGCCCGTGTGCGCCAAAGCTGCCAGGGGCAATCTGAGCCGGGACGTGTGGCCCAGGGTGCCAAACTGTGGAAGGAGGTGTTCGCCAGCGGGCCGGTAACGGACGAGGTCGAGTTCCCAAGCCGAGCGGCTGGCATGGGCAGGTGCCTTCACGCCGGTCCCCAAGGTGTTGGACCGAGGAGAAGACGGAGCAGGTGCCTGGCTCGTCGCGACCGGGATGCTCGGCCAGTCGGCCGTCAGCGAGCGCTGGTTGGGCGACCCAGCCACGGCGGTTAGGGCGACCGGGGAAGGCCTACGCCACCTCCACGATGTGCTGCCCGTCGGAGGTTGCCCGTTCGGCTGGTGAGCCGAGGACCGGGCGGCAGACGCGGTCCGCCGGGCCGCCGCCGGCCTGCTTGACCCGGTCCGTTGGCACGCCGAGCACCACGACATGTCCCTCGAGAAGGCACTTGCCCTCGTGGCAGGACCTCCGCCTATCGACAAGCTCGTGGTGCTGACGGCGCCCAGCTCGATTTCGAGGAGGACGAGGTCCTCCCGGCCCCGATAGAGCCCGGTCACGCTGGCCTCGACCTCGTGGGCGAAAGAGCAGTGTATGAAGCCCTCTTCTTCGAGGTCCCGGCCAGCCTCGCCGCTCTCCACGGCGCAAGGCTTGCGAACGACACCGGCTCCTTCAACCGTTCCCCAAGCAAAAGAAGACCATCACTCGGGTCGAACGAGATCTGCTTCCCAGCATTGAGGGCCCTGCGCATCCCGCGGACCGAGGCTTGGCCCCTACCCCGTCGGGCACCGTGCTGAGAGTTGCTATTATCGCGTCCCACCGAAAGGGGGAGCAATGGCTGGTGCCAACGCAACAACGGATCTTCAATTCACCCCCCCAGGGCCAGGAACCTGGACCCTCGACCCCGTGCACTTTCCACGCCCGGTCACCCGCTACTTGGCAGAGACCCACCCGGAGCCCTTCATCGCCGGGACGACCGATTTCTCCCGCTTCCTCGGGATGCTCATCGGTGGCCTCCAGACGGCGTACGTAAACGGGTTCGCGTACACCCAAATGGGCCGCGTCCCCGACGAGGAGGTCCCGCAGCGCTTCGCACGCGCTGAGGAGGTCTTCGCTCACAAATTGTGGCGAGAACAACTTACGGACTGGGAGGAAAACCGCAAACCGGCCTCGATCGCCGCGCACCGGGCGATCCAAGGGGTCGAGCCGGGCGCGCTCTCCGACGACGACCTCGCGGCGTACCTCGTCAGGTGCCGCGACCATCACGCGGCAATGATCACGCAGCACATGCGCTTCTCTGGGTCCGCGATGCTCCCGACGGCAGACTTTCTCGTCCACGTGCAAGAGTGGACGGGACGCCCGCCGGCCGAGTTGCTCCTGCTCACGCGCGGCTCGGCTCCCGTCTCTGCCGGCAGTTCCGACGAGTTCGAGCGGCTCGTCGCCGCCCTCCGCGACGAGCCTGCAGCTCTAAAGCTCCTCGAGTCTGACGGCGACCCGGCCGGCGTGCTCGACGAGCTGCGCGCCCTCAACGGCGAGGCTGGCCCGGCAGCGAAGGCCTACGTAGACCTCGTAGGGAACCGGCTCCTCGACGGCTTCGACATCTCCGAGCCCACTGCACTCGAGCACCCTGACGCGCTCGTCCGGGCCATCCGGAGCGCAGTCACCGGAGAGAGGGTGGGCGAGTACGACCTCGAGGAGCGCATCGCGGACGTCCGCGCCAGCGTGCCCCAGGAACACCGAGGAGAGTTCGACGCACTGCTAGGCGAAGCGCGTCTCACCTACCGCCTGCGGGACGAACGCGGGATCTACAGCGACATCTGGGCTTCGGGCCTGATGCGAAGGGCTGCGCTCGCGGCCGGACGGCGACTCGCGGCCAAGGGACGAGTGCATGAGGCAGAGCATCTCGTCGACGCAGGCCTGGACGAGATGCGGGCGCTCCTGACCACCTCGGACGGCCCGTCGGCCGACGAGCTCGCGGCCCGCGCCCGGTACCGGGCAACGCACAGCGCAAAGGACGCCCCGCCGGTACTCGGGCCGCCGCCTCCGCAGCCGCCCGACCCCTCTGGCCTCCCCCCAGCACCTCGGCGGCTCATGACGGCAATGGGGTTCGGCATGAGTTCGCTCTTCGGCAGCTCCGAGCTCGAGCACGAAGAACATCTGCTCCGTGGGTTGGCAGCCAGCCCTGGGACCTACGAGGGGACGGCGCGTCTCATCTCGGGCCCGGCGGAGTTCGACCGGATCGTCCAGGGCGACGTGCTGGTGACCGGCGCGACGTCGGAAGCCTTCAACATCCTCCTGCCGTTGCTCGGGGCCATCGTGACCGACAGCGGCGGCCTGCTATCGCACTCCGCGATCGTGGCGCGCGAGTACGGCATCCCTGGTGTCGTCGGTACCCGGGACGCAACGGAGCGGATCCACGACGGATCGCGAATTCGGGTGGACGGGAACACTGGGGAAGTGACCATGGTCCGGTGAACGAGCTCTCGTGAAAGGCGTCCTGCCTTTGGTCGAGGCGCGCGAAGCGGCAACCTTCGGGTCCAAGGCTGTCGGTTTGGGCGACGCATTGCGGTCGGGTCTTCCCGTGCCACCAGGTGTCGCCCTTTCCGGTTCGGTCGTCGAGGCTGTCGCCACTGGCGACCAGAGGGTGATCGACGAGGCGGCTGGTGTGGTCGGCTCGCTCGACTTGCCCCTTGCCGTGCGCTCGTCCGCCGCCGACGAGGACGGAGCTGAGGCGAGCTTCGCCGGGCAGCACCTGACGCTGCTCAACG
>JBOGGK010000484.1:0-1893 GCA_050744045.1 Acidimicrobiales bacterium
GGGCGGGCCGGCCTGGCCGGCGCCGCGGCGGACCTCGACGTCCACGGAGCCTGAGGCGCTGAAGCCAAGAAGTAGCGTATCGTCGGCCCGTGCGCCGGCCGCCAGCGCCACGGCGCGCACCGGGCCCCTCGTGGGCTGGGGGAGGTCATGCGCCAGCGTCACCGGGCCCCACCGGCTGGAGAACGTCCGGCGGCTGAGGGGGGCGAGCCCGAGGCCCTCGACCAAAGCGGTGGGCACGGCGGCCTCGGCCCCCCGTAACACGGCGCCGTCCACCCGGACCCAGAGCCACAGCAGCTCGCCGCCACCCCGCTCATCTCCCGGCGGCGCCTGCGGGGAGCGCCGGCCGGCGGTGGGCAAGGAGGGGCGGTGGCGCTCGGGGGCCCTCTTTGCCGCCCTCGCCGTCGCCGCCCTCGCCGTCGTCACGGCCTTCGCCGCCGCCTGGGCCCCCTCACCCCAGGACGCGAGGCTCACGGGCCCGCCGGGAGGGCGAGCGAAGCGCGGCGCCCTCAGGGCGGACGCGAGCGCCTCCGGGTCGGCGTGGCGCCCACCAGCGACCAGGTCAGCCGCCAACTGGTCGGGGCTGCGAGGTGCTCCGTGGGCGTCGAGGAGCCGCTCGACGGCGCCCGCCAAGGCTCCGTTCACGGACACGGAGAGGTCGTGGACGACGGCCGCCCCGTTGGTCGCAAGCCAGCCGACGAAGTTGCCCGGGCTTACGCCGAGGTCCGCCAGCTCTGCCTCGACCTCCTCCAGCCGGCGCACCCCCCCGTCGGCGGCCAGGCACCGGACGGTGCGAACCAGGAGCTCGGCGGGTTGAGGAGGTTGGGCCCCCACCCAGCCGGGCCGCCCCGGCAGCGCCGTGTAGGGCCCGGCCAGCCAGGCGATGAGCGCGCCCGCGGGAGCCTTCCTCGCCCCCACTCCGGCAAGGACGGTAGCGAGCTGCTCCTGCGTGGCGACGGTGCCGAGCTGGGAACGCACGGCCGCGACGGCCCACGGGAGCGGTGGGGGCGCTCCCGCCAAGGCGGCCCGGACACGGGACTCTGCCTGGCGGACGAGCCTGTTCACGTTTTGCCTGCACACGCCCTCCGCTCTGGCCAGGTCCTCGAAGGTCGGCCTTTGCTCTTGGAGCGTCCAGGAGGCGAACAGCCGCTGGTCGCGTCCGTCTCCGGCGGCGGCGACCAGCGCCGCCACCGGCCGGGCCAGGTCGAGCGCCCAGGGTGCCCGCTCCTCTAGCAGGCGGTGCGCCGCCTCTCGCACAGGCTCGGGCCCGTCCCCGCTGCGGAGGTCCAAGATCGCGCTCAAGAGGCCGGGCCTGCCGCTGGCTCGTTCGTGGCGCAACAGCAGCGCCAATTCGTCGTTGTGCCCCTTTTGCCACGCGCCATAGGGTCGCCCTCCACCCATGCCCACGACAATAGTGAGGAGCAAGGACGCGGTCGCGGATACCCGAACCGGCCCCCGGAACGCGCCAGGCCTTGACGAGCCCCTTCGCCGCGCACTGGCCGACCGCTCGGCCGTGGACTAGGGCCCCAGCCGGCGGACCGACACCCGGTAGCCCCGGCCCACCAGCGCCGCCCGCACCAACTCTTCGGCGCTGGCGTCGAAGACGAGGACGAGCACGCCGCGGTCGCCCTCAGAGGAGTGTGCGATCTCGACGTCGAAGATGTTCAGACCGAGCGCCCCGAGGAGGGTGCTCACCTCGGCGATGACGCCAGGCCGGTCGGGCACCGGCACCCTCACCTCGACCGCCTCTTTTAGAGCCGGCGCCCCCGAGGGGAGGTTGACCCTGGCTTCCCTCGCCCGCTCGAGCAGCTGCAAGAGGCCGCCCCTGTCCCCCGAGGCGACGATCGCCCTCAGCTTGCCGAGCTCGCCCGTGAGCTGGTCGAGCGCCCCCAAGAT
>JBOGGK010000485.1:0-6018 GCA_050744045.1 Acidimicrobiales bacterium
AGACGGCCACCACCCGGGCCGCCCCGGTCGGGTCGTGGGTCCCCGCACGCTGGAGGCGAGGCGCAGGACCGACGGCGCCTGGCTATGGTGCCCACTTGGCCCCGGCGCCCGCCGGGAATACCAGGTACTTGCGGCAGAAGTTGAAGGACGTTACTTGAGGATCTCTGACTCAGACCACGGTAGTGACGGTCGCGCTCGTACAACCCGCCGTTGCTCACGGTGTGAGTGGCGAAAGTCGGTCAAAGTCCAGAAGCACGGGCCAGCTTGGTAGGGGACCGGCAACGCGGATGCTGCCCGGTTCTGGTCTGGCTGGGTGTCCCTCATCACCGTCCCCGCCGTGGTCATCGGCCTCGGTGTCGGGACAGCGCTAATCGCCGAGCCCCGCCGTGGTCATCGGCCTCGGCGTCGGGACAGCGCTAATCGCCGAGCCCCGCGCCGCTAAACCCTGCGCGCTCTGCCTCTCCGCCGCCATCTCCTCGACGCTGGGACTACTAGGGTCGGAGGGGACCCCAGGGAGACGAAGATGGCAACGGTTACCGGGGCGCGGGTGACCCCGGGCCAGCAGGCGCTAGGCATGACCGGCGCGGCTGCGGCCGTGCTGTTCTGGGGGATGGGCCCCGTGCTTTTCGAACTGGCCGACCTGGGCAGCCTGCAGTTCCTCTTCTACAGGCTATGGATGGGGGCCGGCTTCATGGCCCTGGTCCTCCTCGTGTCCCGGCGTTCCCTCCGCTGGAGCCTGCTGCGCCGGGCGTTGCCGGGCGGCGTCCTTTTGTGCGCAGACATGGCGCTGTTCTTCGGTGCCCTGACCCGCACCAGTGTGACGGACGCCACCGTGATCGGGGTCCTTCAACCCGCCCTCGTACTGGTCGTGGCAGGCCGCTGGTTCGGCGACCGGGTAGGGCGCCGGGGGGTGGCGTGGACGGGCCTGGCCATCGCCGGCGCGGTCGTCGTCGTGGGCGGCGGAGGAGGCATCAACGGCCACGGCTTGACCGGGGACGCCCTGGCCTTCGGGTCGCTGCTGGCCTGGACGGGGTACTGGCTGGTCTCCAAGAGGGTGACGGCGGGCACCGGCCCGCTCGAGTACACGGCCGGGGTGATGATCGTGGCGGCCGTGGCGGCTACGCCGGTCGTGGCCCTGTCCGGCGAACTGACGAGCCGGGTGCCGCGGCTGTCGTGGCTGTGGGTGGGCCTCATGGTGCTCGTCCCGGGGAGCGGGCATATCCTCATCAACTGGGCGCACCGCTTCGTAGACGTTTCCGTGTCCTCGGTGATAGGGGCGGCCAACCCGGTGGTGGCGGCTGCCTCCGCCCTGGCGGTGCTCGGAGAGCACCTGAGCGCTGCCCAGATCGTCGGCGGCCTCGTAGCGGTCGGGGCCATCGCAGTGGTCGCAGGGACGAGCCGCTCCGGCCACGGCCAGGCGACCGGGCCCGGGGGCCGTCGGTTGACCGGCTCGAGACCGGCCGCGGCCGTACCCGACGTATCGGCGGAGACTGAGCTGGTCCCCCCTTGTCGCTCCACCGCTGGCAGCGCCTTGACCCAGTAGCGGCGAGAAGCGCCCACGGGCCGCTCGAGCCCTGCTCCGCCAGAGCATGAAACATGACGAAGTGCCGCATTGGGCTAGATCTGCTCTGCATGCGAGGTCGTGCTCACTGACGAGGAAGGCCAGGTCAACGGGGTGCTTGCAATGTCATCTGCCGCATCTATGCTGCCTGGTCGGCGCCCTGTACGAGCTGGGGCTGGAGATGCCGGAGTTCCAGCGCCGAGTTGTGGGCCCCCTTGACTGACGGCCGTACTATCCGAGGATGCCAGGGGCCCCCCATCCCAAGGCAGATGCGACGGGACGTTCTAATTGAGAGCGGCTACCGCTGTGCTATGCCTCAGTGCCGCGAGACTCAGGTCGAGATCCACCACATTGATGACTACGCCAAGGTCCAAGAGCACACTTTCGACAACCCAATCGCCCTGTGTGCTAATTGCCGCCAGCGGCTCACGAGGGCGAGATCGACCGTAAAGCTGTCCTGCAAATCAAGGCCGACCTGAGCGTGCTTGCGAACCGTTATTGCGAACGGCGATTCCTCCAAGTCGCGGCAGAGCAGCAGATGCCGGTCGAACCATGGAAGGTCCTCCCAGCCGGATTTGAGCTGCTAATGATGAACCTGATCAAGGATGGTTGGGTGATCAGGCGCCAGCTTTATCAGCCTTCCCACCAGAAAGCGCCGCGGCATGAACGTGCCCTCACTTACTCGTTGACCTAGCTAGGGCGGATCGTGCGGCCATATGTAGTGAAGCAGGGTCAGGGTAGCGCCCATTGCTACCAGCGCTCGGTTCGGTACACGTTTTTCTGCCCACGCCAACCCTTAGAGCCCACGAGCCCGCCCCTTGCGTGGTGGCCGTCATGGCCCCTACGGCGTAGTGAGCCAGGTCGCGCGTCACAGCCATCAGATCACGGCGGCGGTCAGGGGAGCCGCACGTCACGCTCTTGATCGCCACGATGACGATGTCCACCGGCCGGTAACCAACGTGAGGTTTCCTTGGGACGGGATGCCCAGAGATCGCTGAGCTGACCGCAAATGACTAGACTATCGCCGGGATACGGCGGTCTTGGAAGGAAAGGTTTTCATGAAACTTCTTCTCACTTCCTCAGGCATCAGTAACTCGAGCATTTCCGGCGCGCTCGTCGAGCTGCTGGGCAAGCCGATTGCCGAGTCGAGCGCCCTCTTCATTCCTACCGCGATCTACCCCTTCCCCGACGGTGCTGTCATGGCGTGGCAGGCGATCTGCGGAAGCGCTCAGAGCCCGTTGTGCGGGCTAGGTTGGAAGTCCTTGGGAGTGCTGGAACTCACGGCGCTGTCGACCGTCCGAGAAGAGAGTTGGGTTCCCATGGTCCGGGAGGCGGACGCCCTGCTTGTTTGGGGCGGCGATGTGCTGTATCTGTGCCACTGGATGCGGCAGTCGGGCCTGGCAGACCTCTTGCCGTCGCTGAGCGAGTCGGTCTACGTGGGGGTGAGCGCCGGGAGCATCGTGCTGACCCCCTACAACTGTGACGCAGAGTTCGACCTGGAGTTTGCGCCCGCAGGCAGCGATATGGCGCTGGGGGCCGACAGGGCGTTAGGACTGGTGGATTTCACGTTGTATCCTCATCTCGATCGCGAGGGCACGCCTGACACTTCCCTGGCCAACATAGAAAAGTGGGCGTCCGGGATCCCGGTCCCGACTTACGCAATAGACGATGAGACGGCTATCAAAGTGATCGACGGCACCGTTGAGGTAGTCTCCGAGGGGCACTGGAAGCTGTTCAACGCCTGAACAGAGAGTCGCTCGGCGGATCTCTCGCGGTCTGTGGATTTGATGGCTGACATTGGGGAGTCCGTAGGGGCCTCTGCGTCCTTTATGGCGCCATCAGGTTGTCCCGTGTTCGCGGCCTGAGGGCGTAGACGCAGTCTGAGGTCCACAGAACTGCCCTGCAGAATACAGTGGCCAAGGACCGTGCGACGCGCCCGACCGACGTTCGTGAAGGAGTCGTGGATGTCAAGAGGGCTTTGCCGAGAACCGCCGCTGTTTTCCAGGGCTTTTGACACGGCCTTTAGTACTCGGGACGCGCGTTCGAACAGCACCTGGCTCCTGCCGCTACTCGAGAAGGGCTGTCAAGGCCGGGCCGTTAGGCCGCGCACGGGGGCTACGTCGATCGCCGTGCTCGCGCCCTGGCTGCGCCCGAACCGTTGCTCAAGCGGCCTCTTTCCTCGGGCACCGGACCTCGCCGTCCCGGAGCCCATAGTAGACAAGGCTGAGCAATTTCCTTGCCGTCGCCACCCGCGCGATCATCGTCCCCCGGCGCTCCTGTATGCGCCTGAACGCCGGGGCGATGGAGGCTCCCCCGTGGTAGCGGGCAACTGCTTCGATGGTGGCCCAGCGCACCAGCGTCGAGCCCTGCTTGGTGATATGGCCCCGGTGGGCCTTGTTGTCGGACTCCCGGTGAGAGGGGGTGAGCCCGGCCCAACTGCAGAGCCGGCGGGCCGAACCGAAGCGCCTGACGTCGCCGATCTCGGCCACCAGGATCGCCGCCATCACCAGGCCTACGCCGTGGAGGGCCTGGACGGCCCTGTAACCGCGGTGGCCCGGGAGGCGCTTTCTCCCTTGGCTCTCGGCGATGTCGATCTCGTCGTCGAACACGTCGATCAGCCGGCGCAGCGAGTCAACCCGGTAGCGGTAGGGCTGGGGGACCTCCATCTTGTCCACGAGCACCTGGCCACCAGGGCCGAACATGTCGTCCAACGCCGGCAGTACCCCGCACTTGGCCATCACCGCGGGCACCTGGGCCTTGGCTGAGGTCCGGGGCGCCACCAGCTTGGCCCGGTAGCGGATGAGCTCTCTTAAATTAGGGCTCGCACTGCCAACTCAAAGAGGGTGTCAACGATCGGGCGGCTGGGGACGGCGGTCAAGTCGTCAGCAATGCCCAGTACTCCTCGGTCGCCTGTTGGCGGAACCCGACCGACGTGTACAGGCCGAGGGCACGCTCATTGTCGAGCGCGACCTCCAGCGTCACCTGCGCGGCCCCGTCGGCCAAGGCCCGGTTGCACACTCTCCGTAGGACCTCGCGCCCGATGCCCTGCCCCTGCGATGCGGGCTCGATGGCAAAGCCGTAGATGCCCGCCGCTGCGCCGTCCGTGCTGACCCGGAGAGTTCCGATCACGGTGCCGTGGCGCTCGACCACAAGCTGGTGCTCGGTAGGGCTCTCCGGGCCCAGGTGCGCCCACTGTTCGCCGAAGGCCAGGGACCTTACCCGCACTATTGCGCTGTCATCGGCCGGGGCAGCCGCCCTGACAACCACCTCCTGGTGAGCTGCCGGGCCTCGAGGTGCTTCGCTGAGCACCAGGAAATGCTCCGTGTGGTCGAGGGCGGCACCCTTGGACTGGGCGAAGAGGCGGCCGGCTTCGCCCGAGGTGGGCACGACAAGGAGGGCTTTGCCGAAGCTTCTCGCTTGAGCAATACCGAGCGCCCTGTCGACCAGGGCCGTGCCGATCCCCCGCCGCCTGGCCCTCGGGTCGACCATACCGGCCAGCTCCAGTTGCCGCCCGAACGAGTACAGGCCGAGGAAGCCAACGAGGGCGTCGCCTTCCCAGCAAAGAAGGTCGTTGACCTCCCTAGAGGGGCGTTCGCGAAGCGTTGGCCACTCGAGCTTCAACCGGCTGCCGTCATATCCTACGACGCGCCCTTCAAGTTCGGCTATGGCGGTCAGCTCGCGCTCGCCCAGGCCGCTCGTTTCGCTCAGCATAAGCCAAGCTTTCCATAGGACCCGGAGCAGCGGCGACAGCGCTCCCTCGTCATAGCCCGCAGTAGCGTGGCCGAGTTTCACGTTTCACCGGCGAGCTGCGATACCCGGGAGTAACCCGATTAGGCCGGGTAACCGTGGCGTTGTCACACAGCAGGCCCACCCGCGACGGTTTGGACTCCGTGGTCGTCGAGCGGGACTACGTGCTCGCCCATCTGGCGGCTCAATTGGGCCACGCCAAGCTGCCGGACGAGCCAACGTCTCCTTTTCAAGGGCGGGACTGCACTGCGCCTGGTCTACTTTCGACGATTACCGCTATTCCGCCGACCTGGACTTCACCATCTTGGGGGGCCCCGAAGAAGCCGCCGTTGATGCCCTAGGCGCTGTTGTGAGGGCCGCGGGAGCACGGCATGTTCCCCATCCTCGAGCTCGTCACAAGTGGGAAGCCTTTGGTCCGCTACATCGGGCCGTGCCGGCCTTCCAAGCCGCGCAATCTCAAGGTCGACATTTCCACCGATGAGTACGTCGAAGGCTTCGCCGCTGGCCGGGTGGCCTCCGCGTGGCCCGACCTCCCGCCTCAGCACATATTCGACGTCTACACCCTCGAGGAGATCGCCGCCGAGAAGCTCCGGCCCGTAATGCAGCGCCTTCAGTGCCGTGACCTCTCGATTTGCATTGTTTAGCAGAGACTGCGGGCGTGCGGATAACTGACATCGCTGGATTTTGTATGACGACCGGCAAACGCGCGG
>JBOGGK010000486.1:0-4445 GCA_050744045.1 Acidimicrobiales bacterium
GTTTTAGGGCGCTCCCACCGGCGAAGGAGACCTGGCCCCGCTTCCCCCAGTGCCTGAGGTCCCAGACGTCCTTTTCGTACTCGGCTTCGAGGCTCGAACGGGCGAAGCCGGCCTCGCTCGCCGCTAGGCGCAAGAACTCCCGGACGGGTGAGGGCAGCTTGGCCGGGTCGAGCTGGGTGACGCTCTGCGCCTCTGCCGAACGCAGGTGCATCACGACCGAGCGCAGGGCGGGGGGCCGGAGCTTCCGGCCGTCGGCGAGCGCCGCCTGGATACCGAGGAGCACCTCCAGCACCACGCCTTCGGGCAACCCCGCCATGGCGACCCTGCCGGTGTTGTCCCTCCTAGCGCTGACGGCACGCCGGGCGAAGGCCCCCAGCTCAGGGCGGCCCCCACCCCGCCACGCCTGGTGATGGGCGTCGCACAGGCCCAGTTTGTGGGCCGCCAGCCGCTCGCACGCCTCGACCTTGCAAACGCCATAGCCACGGCGGGCCGAGGCGGGCGGGTAGGCCCCATCGCCGGCGAGGAAGTCCTCGACGCTTTGTCCCCGCGAGGCCCGCACGCTCTCGCAGTCCCTGCAAAGCCCGCTCGACCCGGCGCTCGGTCGTTCCTTGCCCGGCAGCCGGCAGACAAGGCAAGCCCGAGGAGGCACCCGGGTGGCAGGCCCAGGGCCAGCAGTGCAGAACTGCTCGATGTCGAGCCCCTTCTGGCGCTTGCGCCGGGCCGCGCACCCGGCGCAAAGCTGCTCATGGCAGATCCCCTCGTTGTCACATCCCTCCACCCGACAGCACGAGTAGCCGAGGAGCGGGTGCGTCCCGTCGGGGGCGAAGACCCGGGTGACAGGGTCCCAGCCGAGAGCGACGAGCTTCGCCATGTCGAGCGCGCGGGCCAATCGTTCGAGGTCGTCGGGACGGCCACGGGGAGAGGAGGAGGGCCTCGTTGCTCTCAGGGCCATTGCGGGGCTCCACCAAGTGGGCCGAGCTTGTCCACCGCTGCCCGCAACGCATCGGCGTCAGGGTTCAGGTACACCTGGGTCGAGCAGATGGACCCATGGCCGAGCAGCTCTTTCACCACGTCGATAGCGGCCCCTCGTCGGAGCAGCTCGTTGGCCGTGGCGTGACGGAACATATGCGGGGTCACGGTGCGCTCGAGGCTTGCCCGCCGTGACAGGGACACCAGCCACTTGCGCACCGTGTCGGCGGACATGGGGTGGCCGAGCGGTTCGTGGTGGATGTTCACGAGCACGAAGTCGCAACCCTGGCCAGCCGTGCAGCTTTCGCGTTCAGCGAGATAGCGGTCATAGCACGCCAGCAGTTCGGCTCTCACCGGCACGGCGCGCTCCCGCGACTTCGCCCAGGCCCGGTTGACGTTGTCCCGGCGGACCACGTGCAGGTGCGGCCCGGGGACCGAGCACCCAAGAGGCAAAGCAGACGAGGCGAAGTGCAGGTCGGACCGCCTGAGGCCGAGGGCTTCGCCCACGCGGAGCCCGCAAAACCACAGCATTACCAGCAAAAAGCGCTCCCGCCAGGACCGGCTTTCCCGGAGCAACGCCTCCACCTCTTCTTGGCGCACCGGGACGGGCCGGCTGCGACGCGGAGCACGCTGGACGTGGCGGGGCTTGGCAACATAGCGGAGCCCGGGGCCTTCAGGGCGCAGCTCGGCGGGAAGGTAACGGTCGTCACCCACCTCGTAGAGAAAGGTGAGCACCGAAGCGTCGACAGTGCCCTCCGCGACCGCGTGCTTGTAGAACTCGCGCACCACTGCCAGAAGGTGGTTGACCCGCCCGGGGCCCCGGGCCCGTCCGCACCCCGAGCCGGCACGGGTGACTGCGGTCGTCTTCAGCGTCGCGACGAACAGCCACAGGTCGCGAGCCCCGGCGGCCAAGTCCCGCCCGCTCCCCTGGCACCAACCGAGGAAGCAGGCGAGGTCGCCGGCGTAGGCCCGGGTCGTGCCCTCGGCACGGTCGGCACCCAAGCGGAGGTGCCGGAGGTAGGAATCGGCGAGCTCGACTGGGCGCCAGGCCTCGTCGACCACCGTCCAATAAGCCAGCGTCTCGGTCAGCGCGACACGCAGCGCCTTCATTTACTTGCCCTCCTGTGCTGGCCCGGGTGGTGGCGAAGGGTGTACCTGGCGCTGGGCTCGGCTCGTGCGCCGGTCGGCATATTTGGCATATATGGCATAGCGCTCCTCGACCTCCGGCGTGGCCCGGCCGAGATGCCGGGCGATCTCCTCCCAGCTGTAGCCGAGCTCCCGGGCGTCTGCGACGGGGCCCCACAAGAGCCGCTCGGCCTCGTTGATGACGAACCCGAGGCTCGACAGGGCCGCGGAGGCGTCGGGGAGCCCGAGGGGGGACCAGAACGTCGCCAGCTCAGTGACGACGGCACCGACGAGCCCGGCCGCGTCTTGGCCGTCGCAGGGAAACATTTCTTCGAGCCATGGGCCGTAGGGCACGCCCGCTGGCTCCTCTGGGGGCTTGCCGGCGCCGGGCGGGGCAGTCGCCATTTCCTGAAAGATAAACCATTCAAGACATCAGGTGGTGGACCCTCCCCAGTGCGATAGCAACGGGCCATGCCAGAAGCACAACTGCAGGCCAAGCGCCGCCAGCGCCAGATCGCCGCCGAGATCGCCAAGCTCGGGCTCTGCCTACCAGGCAGCTTGGTGATGCGCACGACCCGCTGCGGCAAACCCACGTGCCGCTGCCACAGCGACCCCGCTCAGCTCCACGGCCCCTACCCGACTTGGATCCGAAAGATGGGCGACAAGCCCGTCACCCGCACGCTCGACCCAGTCCAACTGCAACGCTACGGCCCCCTGTTCGACAACACCAGGCGCCTGCGCCAGTTGGTGAAGGAGCTCGAAGAACTGTCCGCCCGGGTGGTCGACGAGGCAGAAGGGTGGCAGCCCAAGTAAGGGGCTCAGCGGGGTCAGGTCCCCAAACCTGGGCAAACGCTCCTTGTCAGGCGAGCGCCAGCAACCTCGACGAGGCCGTCTGGAGTGGTCGCTCACACGCGGGCACGTGCCGCACAGTATGCAGAGAACGGTGCTCTGCCCTACTAAACACGGCCTCGCGGCGCACAACCCGCGACAGATCTCCGACCCCAGAAAAGTGGCCCTTGGACCAGGAGATCTCGTCCACTCCGATGCGGGTGAGGCCGTCGAAGCGGCCGTCATGGAGGTTGTCAGCCACCACCCGTGCAGCGATGGCGGTGACGGTGGCCCAGTCGCAGCGCAAGAAGGCCGCCACACTGGTGCGGTCCGCCCGTTGGCACCACCAGGCCACGACATCATCGAACAGGCGGGTGTGCCGGGCGCCGTGGCGGGCCGAGACGACCTGCTCGGTCACCACCCGGCCGCAGCGCCCGCAGCCCAAGCGGCGGATCTCGCCTTGGAGTACCACCTTGGTGCCCAAGGCGTCGAGGTGCCGCCAGCGGCGAACCGAGCGGTCATAGATGGCGCTGGTCGACCATCCGCACAGACAGTGAAGGCGACGCCGGCGGGACCGGACCGTCAGGATCACGCTGTCGCTCTCGAACACGACATCGACAACCGTGACGCCCAGAGGCGCCACGATCTTGTTGAATGCAGTCGTGGCGCGCACGGCTGTCCCCCTCCCAGATCGGTTGGCGTAGGAACCACCGACGCTACGGGGGGGCCCGGGCGCGCCACGCATACCCTCTTACCGGTCTGGACCAGCGGCCTTGGGTCAACCCCGCTCCCAGCCCCCTCGGCCCGGGGTGCACGCCGGGGGACTGTCGTCCCTCCGATCGCTCCGCTGCCTACGCGTTACCGCCAGGACCAAGCAGACAACAACTCGCACCCCGCCTAGGACAACGGGAAACCCTTACAGGTCACGCGAAATCAGCCGACTTGGCAGTTTACGACCCACACAAACCCCAGGAGAACCACCTAAGTTGATAGCAAATGCGGTCAACGGCGAGCGGGCCCTGGCGGCATTTGTGCCTCTGGCCAGCGATGCTCCTGCTGTGCCCGCTGTCATAAGTATCGGACCCGCGAAGTCCAGATCCACCAGGCAAACTTTTCCCACTTGTGCGGGAGCGGCTCACCCCACCTGACCAGCGGTTTTCGGGACAGTGAGGACCTCCGCCGCCATAGCTCGGACACGCTAACGGCCGGAGCAGGCGACGCCCTTGCCTGCCGTGGCCTTGCTGATATTGGCCCCCAAGTGCAAGGGCAGCGTGGGCCTCGAACTGGACGAGCGGTCTCCACGTTCGTCGCACTCCCCCACTGCTGCCGCGCGGTCCGACGACATCTTCGGCGACCTGGTCGGGCTGCGGAACACCTATCGCCGACGGAGGCCGACCGGCCAGGCGGTCTGCCGCCGGCCCGGACGCCTCACCGCCTGGCCCGGGTTCGCCCCCGTGTGCCCGGCCGAGAACGACCCGCCCGAGCCGTCGTCGGGCCGCGCGTCGGCCTGCGGGGTCCAAGAA
>JBOGGK010000487.1:0-4275 GCA_050744045.1 Acidimicrobiales bacterium
CCCCAAGCTGTACGAGCTTCGCGACCGGTTGAGGACGAGCGAAGGTGGGCCGGCACGGTACGGGCGACGTGGTGCGAGGGCCCGCGGCCGCGACACGGCCCAGCCCCCGGTCGCCTGGATGGCTACCCGCCTGGGGCGGTGAGCCGAAGGAGCGGGTTTCTCCAAGGCGGGCAGCTCGGCTACTGACGCAGCGCTCACCTCGCCACCTCCGGGGACTCCTTGGGCGCTCCTCGCCTCGTCGTCGCGGCCAACTGCTCGGCCCTCAGCCCGCCTTGGCCACTCCGGCGGCGCGGCGCCTCTTGGCCTCCTGTTCTGCCTGGCCCTCTTCCTGGACGGCCTCGACCACCTCGGGGAGCTCGTCCCGGAGCGCCCCCAGGAGCCGAGGCGCGCCTTCGCCTCCTCCCAGGCCTTGCGCGCCTACCGGGGCCCCTCCCGGCCCCCGGCGACTTCCGGCACCGAAGCGGGCCGCCGCATGCGCGCCGCCGACAGCAGGCCCGCCAGGGCCAGCAGGGCCATCGAGGCGTAGAAGGCGGCCCGCACGCCGCTGATGAAGGCGGTGGCGAGGTGCCCGTGCAGCCGGGTCGTGCCGACGAAGATGGCGAACGCCAGGTTGCGGGGGATGGCACGCGAGGCGACCAGGATCGCCATCGAGAAGGAAAAGACCATGCCGATGTTGCCGAACGTGCGGAGCATCCCTGACGAGATGCCGAACACCGCCGGCGGCGACGCCTTCATGACCGCGGCGTTGTTCGCCGGGTAGAAAAGGGCGGAACCCACGCCGTTCACGATGCTGGCGGCGACGACGACCCACAACCCGGTCGTCGTCCCCATCTGCGCGTAGACGAACAGCGCCGCCACCTGCACCGTGATGCCGACGGTGGCGGGGATCACCGGGCCGATCCGGTCCGACAGGCGGCCAGCGACCGGGCTCACCACCGACCCGATGACGTAGCCGGGCACGAGGAGGAGGGAGGCGTCGATCGGCGAGAGGCCCCGCGGTCCCTGCAAGTACATGATCACGAGGAACAGGACGGCATAGCTGGCCAAACCCTGGACCAATGAAGCTGCCAGCGAAGGCGACATCGTCGGGACCGAGAAGATCGACAGGTCCAACATCGGCTCAGCTCTCGTGCGCTCGATGAGCACGAAGGCCACCAAGACGACGACCCCGCCCACGAGGAACCCGATCAGCGACGGGGTGAGCGACGATGTGGCCAGCTCCGTCACCGCCCACAGCACGCCGAACAGCCCGAGGGAGGCAGTCACCATCCCGGCCACGTCGAAGCGACGAGCCTGACGCACGCCCTGGTCACGGAGGACCCGCAAGGCGACGGCCAGCGCCGCCAGGCCGATCGGCACGTTGATCCCGAAGATCCACCGCCACGACACGTAGGTGACGATGAGGCCCCCCAGCACGATGCCGATGACCGCCCCCACCGTCCAGCCGATCGAGTAGAGGCCGTAGGCCCGCCCCCGTCGTTCCGGAGGGAACAGGTCGGCGATCACTGCGCCGCTGTTGGCGGTCACCAGCGCCCCGCCGACGCCCTGTAACAGGCGGAACACGATGATCGACCACTCGTTCCACGCCAGCGCGCACAGGCCCGAGCCGACCACGAAGACGAAGAAGCCCGCCTCGTACATCCGGGCCCGGCCGAACATGTCACCCAGCCGCCCGACCTGTGTGGCGAGCAGGGTGATCACGAGCAGGTAGCCGATGATCACCCAGATCACCGAGGCGAGGGCGATATGCAGTGCCCGCTCGATCTCGGGCAGCGCCAAGATGACGATCGTGGTGTCGACGGCGGTGATGAGGACACCGGCCATGATCACGGCCATCGCCAGGGTGGTCCGCGCTGGCGCGGCGTTGCGCGCTGAGAGGTCAACGGTCTCGGACGCCTGTTCGGTGAGCACGCTAACGACCCTACTGCCCTGGCCCCGGCTCGACGCGGGGCCGGGCCCCCCTGCATGCACGAGGGGATGAGCGCGCTCGACCGAGGCGCCAGCTGGCCAAAAAGGGCTCGCCGGGGCGGTGCGAGAAGCGGGGCCCGTGCCACCCACCAAGTGAACGTCAAGCCCCGCGTCGGCGCGAATGCCCTGGCTCGGGTCAGACGTTGCCGGGCAGACGCTTGGGTGCGTTGACGAGTGCGTCGCCCGGGCCCCTTGTGAGCGTTCGGCGGCGCCCGCCGGAACTGGCCGGAGCAGGCGCTGCGCTGCTCGGCGCCGAAAGACAGCACCACTCGCCCGACAGGGCGCAACAAGCTGGCCTCATTTGGGCGGCTACAACGGCAACGATCGGCACCGCGACCGCGTCAACCGGCCAGCCTGACCCTTCACCCGCCGGTAAGCCGCTGTGGGTGTTCGGGCACGGCGAGGAAGCCGAAATGTCACTTGCCAGGAGCCCGGGACATCATTGCCCGACAGGAAGCTAGCCAGGCCTTGGGCCTCGTCGAGGCGTTCCAGACGCCGTGCGGTCACACTTGGGGCAACTTGGCATGACGGCAGGACAGCTCGGTCAGTTGCGGGACCGGTCCACCGGCGCGTCAAGCGCTCCGATGAACCGGTCAAACGCTTCATCGGAGAGCGTCATATCGCGGCGCTGCTCGGCCACCGTCGCGGCTCTGGTCGTTACCGTGTCGAGCACGAAAGTGGTGACGGTTTCGTGTTCGAGCCTGCGGCCTGGCGGATGAGGGTATTCTGTTGCGGGGTGTATGCGCCGGTTGTCCGTCCGTGATCCGGCACGCTCGTGGCCGGCCGGGTGCGTGGGCTGAAGCGCCGGAGCGGTTCAGGTGGGCTACCGGGGAGCTCGAGCGCAGGCGGGGGAGCGGCAACCTCGGCCCTGGGCGAGCACCGCCCGGCGCGACGGCGGGTGACCGTGTGGGCGCGGCCTGCGGCCCCGGCCTCGTCGTTGGTGGGCACGAGGCGCGGGGCGGGAGCCGTGCAAGGCGCCTGGCAGTTTGGGAGGAAATGGCGCCCGTCCCTTCCAGGTACGCGCCGCCGCCGGGCTCTGGGCGGGAGAGCTCCTCATTCGTCCACATGGCCCAGCACCTCTACCGGTGGCCCGCCGGCCTCCTCGGCGGGCCACGGGGTCGGCCAGGGACCGCTCGCACAGCGCGCCACCGGGCGTCGGCCATGGCGCGCTCGCGTCCTCACCGTCTGAGCGGCCGAGGGCCCGGGCCGGCCCGTCAGGGACGGTCGCCCGCCTGCGGTCCAGAAAGGTCACTGCTGGACCGGTCAAGGCCCGGGCGGGCGGACTGTGAGGAGCTCTACGCCCTTGGGGGAGCCGGCGGCCACGACCACTGCCCCTCGAGGCGCGGGTACGACGCTTACCTGGTAGGGGGCAGTGCCCGAGATGACGGGTAAGTCCAGCGTCAGGGTGCCCGCGTGGCCGAGCCCGCGTTCGTAGCGCCCCTGCGCCGAAAGTTCCCGGACCTCGAGCGCCTTGGGCCTGAAGGAGGGCCGGGTCGGGGCCGGTTCGGCGACGACCATGGTCGCACCGCCTCGTGCCGGCACCGCCCATACCGCCGCCGCGTGGCTGGGTGGCAGCTGCGTGCGCCCGTCCGTGCCGAACGACCGGTCGACGTTCCCGTCCGCCGACAGCCCGACGGCCAGGCCCCGGTAACGAGCAGGGCCGGCAGGGAGGGCCTTGCAGCCTGATGTGATGAGGTCGCCCGCCAAGGCGAAGCCCCCTCCGGGCCGGGGGAAGAGCGCCGGCACGGGGTACCACGACCAGCCGGGGCTCAGCGAGGCCAGGGACCGCCCGATGGTGGCGCCGGCACCGGCTTGGCGCGCCCCGCTGCTGCCGAGGCGGGCGAAGAGCGGGCCCCCGCAGCCGGTGAACATGACAAGGCCCATCACGAGCAGCCCCTTGCCGTCGACGAAGACATCGGTCGTGTACGAGCCGTCAAAGCGCGCCAAGCGGGCCCACCCGCCAGCGCCGAAAGACCGCTCCAGCCGCCCGTGCCCGGTCAAGGCGGCGACGAAGTCTTCGACGCAGCAATGGGCGCTGCCGTTGTTGCCCCCGACATAGACCGTGCCGGCGGCGCCCTCTGCCAACGAGGTGGCCGAGGGGCCGGAAATGGGCAAGGTCGGCCCGCTCTCGGGGCGGCGCAGGCGGGCCCAGCCGGAGCCGGCAAAGCTCTTGTCCACCCGCCCGTCGGCCAGCAACCGGCCCACGAGCTCGTGGCGCCCGTCCGAGCCACCGAGCAGGAGCCCGCCGTCGGCGGCGGCGGCCATGGTGACGACCCTCGCGTCCTTGGACAGAGCAGGTACCTGCAC
>JBOGGK010000488.1:0-2362 GCA_050744045.1 Acidimicrobiales bacterium
CCTCTCGAGAGCCCGGAGCTGTCTCGTGAGGCGCCCGTTCTGCGCCCGGGCGTTCTCCAGCTCGGCGCGGAGCGAGGCGGCGCTCACCCTGGCCGCGACGGCCATCTCGCCCGCTTGGCGGGCCGCCGACTGCGTGGCCTTCAACTCGATCTCGGCCCGCAGCTCTGGGTGGTCGTAGACGAACTTGCGCCCGACCCGGGCGCGCCGGGCGACCTCGGCGACGCTCGGGTGGCGCCCGGACCCGAGCACGGCGTCGAGCGCGCCGAGCACGAGGGCGCGCTTGTGCTCGGTGTCGAGCCGGCGTGCCGCTCTCATCGGCCCGGCCCGCTCAGGCGTCATCGCTGGCCCCACGCTCACGGCGGAGGTTCGGGAAGAGCCGGGCCGTGGGTTGGCCCACCGCACCGCGGAAGCGGACCGGGACCGAGGTGTCGAGCTGGGCGCGCCCCCGGCGCAGCACGACGACCGCTTCTTCGACGGCCGTTCGTTCGTCGCCGGGGAGCTCGGCCACGAGCGACTCGCAACGGCCGATCACCCGCCTGAGCGAGGCGACCTCTTCGGCCGAGGGGATGGCAGCCTTGCGGGCCCAGTCTTCTAGCTCGGGGAGAGCAGCGCGGAGGCGCTCGCGGTCGGCGAGCAGCCGGGCCAGGTAGGCGCGCAGCTCGGGGAGAAAACTGGGGTCGCTCCGAAAATAGGTGCAGCCAAAACACTGATGGCGGAACGGGCAGGCTTGGCCGTGGGCCTTTATGTTAGTGGGCTCGGTGCAGATCCCGAAGGGCACCGCTACTTGCCCGACAGCGTCGCGGGCCGCCTCGGAGCCCAGGAGCCGCTCGACGAGCGGGCGGGTCCGCCTGCCTTGTCGGTCCACCTGGAGGCGGGCTAACATGTCGACGGCTTTGCGCTTGCGCTTTTCGGTGACCCGATAATAAACCTGCGTGCTCGTAAGGCGCGTATGCCCCATAAGTTCGGCGAGCACCTCGACCGGGACGCCGGTGTCTGCGTGGCGTTGCGCAAAGCTGTGACGGAAAGAATAGATGGTGATACCCGAACGGTCGTAGGGCTCGCCGTCTTCTCCTCTCAGCTCTGGCAACACCTTCAGCCATTCCCTGAAATGGAGGTCGAAGGTGCTCACGTTCATGCCTTTCGTGCCTCGGGGGTTCATCACCGGGGCGGGGAAGAGGGCCAGGGCAGAACGTTCGGTGCCGGGGTAGCGGGCGACGACCCGAGCCTGCTGGGCGCAGATTACCTCGGCCGTGTCTTCGTATATAGGCAGCCGGTAGCCGACGACGCTCACCTTCGGCATGTCGTGCACGAGCACCGGGGCGCGCCGCAGCTGGCCGGCCTCGTCGACCAGCTCCTCGTAGCCCAGGCACTCGAGGCGAAGCGAGCAGAGCTCGCCCGTGCGCCGGCCGACTTGTGCCTGGAGCTCGACCATCGCCCGGCGGTCTGGGCCGAAGGCCTCCTCGAGCAAGGCGAGCGCTGCCGGGTCGAGCAACTGGTCGATGACAGCCTCGGGCAGGGCCTTGCCCTGCTGCTCCCGGGAGCCCTCCGGGACGCGGGCGCTCTTGGGGACCACGACGTTCTCGGCAAGGCCGTGCATCGGGCCGCCGGGGCGGCTGAGGCCGAGCGCCCTCGCCTCGCGCAAGAACTGGTCGAGCTGGGCCACCCAGCCTCGCCGTGTGTTGCGGGCGATGTCCCCCCTGGCCTCGAGGTGCGCCAGGTCGTTGGAAAAGTCGGCGATGTCCGAGCGTTGCAAGGCCGAGCACTCACGGCCGCCGTCGCGGCGGTTGCGCCGGAGCGACTCGGAGAAGGCCACCAGCGCCCGGAGCGTCGCCTGCAGCAGCCGTGGCGTCGCCACGGTGTCGATGCGCTCGGCCGCCCAGGCCTTGGCCGTCTCGCGCAGCCAAGGCTGGCTGACCGAGCTGAAGCGCATGCGCCCCGGGACCTTGCCGAACACCCGTAGGTCCCAGTCGTCCTTCCTCGTCTCGCTCTCCCGGTCGGACAAAGCCAAGGCCACCTGGTCGACGACGAAGACGAGGAAAAGGCGCGCCGGGCCGGGCCCGACCTCGTCCATGGACAGCTCCAGGAGCGAGCCGGCCCCCTGGGCGCGGGCGACGTTGACAGCGGTCTGCACGTTGCCCGGCTTGGCCTTGTGGCCGAGGTCGACGCAGCGTTGGAGGCCGTAGAGGAGCTCAAGCAAGACCCGCTCGGGGAGGTGGGACAGCACCACCACCCTGCCGTCGCGGTCGACCGACCCCTGGCGGGCGCACCAGGCGCTCATCGCCCGGCCGGTCGGGCGCCCCTCGGCACGCCAGCGGTCGTGGTGCTGCTTGCAGAGCGCCGGGGAGGCCCGCCAGGCGAAGCG
>JBOGGK010000489.1:0-2836 GCA_050744045.1 Acidimicrobiales bacterium
CTACCGGGGCATCAACCTGGCGCCGCTGCAGGTGACCTATGCCCGGCCGGACGTCGGGCTCGAAGCGATCGAGCTGTTCGGCCGGCGCTGGCTGAAACCCAAGGACCACGACCTCGCCCTCACCGCTTTGTACGGCGACTGGCGGGGCTGGCGCGAGGACTGGGAGACCAACCGCGACAGCCCGAGCATCGTCGCCCGCGAGCCCTGGGCGTGGACGAGCGCCCTCGGCCACCACGACGGCAACCTGGACGAGTACCTCGGGGGCAAAGGTCCCCCGGCGGAGCCTGCCCGCGTGGGGCTTGACGCTGATGGAGGACCTGTTACCATCTAAACGATGGGAACAATGGCAATGGTGGTAGCCACCCATGCCGGCGCCCCCGTAGCCCTCGCCTCTCATCCTTCTCCGTGGTTGCTGGCCGTGTCGGGCTTCCTCGGCGGGGTCGCGGTCGGCCTGGCCGGCATGGGCGGGGGGGCCTTGATGACGCCAGCGCTGGTGCTGGTGTTCAAGCTCGACCCCCGCGTCGCCATCGCCAGCGACCTCGTCAACGCCCTCGCTATGAAACCGGTCGGAGGAGCGGTGCACGCCCTCCATGGCAGCGTCAACTGGGCGCTGGTCCGCCTACTTGTCGTCGCCGGCGTCCCGGCGGCCTTCGTCGGCGCCTGGGTGCTCAACCAGTTGGGCGACAGCAAGGTCGACCAGGCCCACCTGAAGACAGTGCTCGGCTGGGCACTGGTGATCGCTTGCGCCAGCCTGGTGACCAAGAGCACCCTCACCGCCCGCCTGCGCCGGCGGGGCCGGGCGGCGGACAACCAGGCCCCCTGGCGTTTGAAGCCGCTGCCCACCCTGCTCGCCGGCCTGGTCGGGGGCTTCATGGTGGGCATGACCTCGGTGGGCTCGGGGTCGCTCGTGGTCATCTTGCTGATGCTCCTTTACCCCCGCCTTTCCTCCAACGTCCAGGTGGGGACGAACCTCGTCCAGGCCGTCCCTCTCGTCGCCTCGGCCGCTCTCGGGCAGGCGCTTTTCGGCCACGTCGACCTGGCGGTGGCGGGCAGCCTCATCGTGGGGAGCGTCCCCGGCGTCTTCATCGGGGCCCGGGCCTCGAGCCGGGCGCCGGACACCATCGTGCGTCCCATCCTCGTATCCCTGCTGGTCGCCTCCGGGCTCGCCCTGCTCATCACCAGCTACTCGGGGCTGGCGTGGGCGCTCGTGATCTCCGCCCTCGTGGGCGGCGGGCTGTGGGGCGCGGTCGACGCCACCTTGCACGTTTCCGAGGACTGGCGGGCCGCCGGGCTCGACCGCACTACCTGGGTAGCGCTCATGGGCGTCGGGGCGCCTCTCGGCGTCGGCTTTTTCGCCAGCATCTACTATGTAGTGCGGGTGCGCCCCCGGGTGGTGGCAGCGGCCAGCCCCGGTGACGTGGCGGTCAGCGGTTTGCCCGCTGGCGGCAGTAAATGAGCTCCCAGCCGGCTGCGGTTCGCTCGGCCTCCGCCTCGGCCAAGGCCTCCTCGATGGCCGCGCCCTCCGCGGGCGCCGGGGGCGGTTCGGGGGCGCGCAACACCACCCCGTCCGTCTCCTTCTCGCCGATGCCGGCGCGGGTCTGCGCCGCATGGGCCACCGCGTCGGCCAAAGTGCCGAGGAGATGGGTTACTGCATCCTCCGCCTCTTCCTTGGTGGCGCGTACCTCGAGCGCCCAGCGCTGGCGCTCGTCTGCCAGTTCTACGAAGGGTTGCCATCCCCCCGGGGCGGCCACGACGAACGCGTCGGACACCCCGAGCACGGCCACGCACCTCCAGGCCTCGGGAGGGGCCAGGTCCTGGCCGCTGCGCCGGGCCCGGTGGATGGCAATGTTGTCCGTGTCGAGGCTAAAGCGGTACAACCACTGGCCACGGTCGATCTGGACTGAGCCCTCGCCGTTCACCCGTGCACACCTCCGCACCAACGTCGGGCCATAGGCCACATATTTTCCCTTGCTCTTTACCTCTGGGGGGGCGACCCTTGAGTGGCGATCAATTTAGCAAGCTCCCCTGCCAGCCCCGTGTAGGCAGCCGGGGTAAGTGCTAAAAGCCGATCTTTAGCCTGCGGAGGGAGGTCGAGCGAACGCACTAGGTGGTGTAAGTCTTCCCGGGTTAGCGCCTGCCCTCGGCTCAGCTCTTTCAGGCGCTCGTAGCCGCCGGGGATGCCGAAGCGGCGCATGACCGTTTGCACTGCTTCTGCCAGCACCTCCCAGGCATCGTCCAGGTCGGCGGCCAAGGCAACCGGGCCCGGGACGACCCTGCCGAGGCCGCGCCGCGCCGACGCGATGGCCAGCCCCGAGTAGGCAAAGGCACTGCCGATGCTGCGCATTGCGGAAGAGTCGGAAAGGTCGCGCTGGAGCCGGGAGACGGGGAGCTTCAGGGCCAAGTGCCCGAACAGGGCAGCGGAAAGCCCCACGTTGGCCTCGGCGTTCTCGAAATCGATCGGGTTCACTTTGTGCGGCATGGCGCTGCTGCCGACCTCGCCCTCCACCACCTTCTGGCGCAGGTAACCAAGGCTTATGTAGCTCCACATGTCACGGCAAAAATCGAGCAGGACAGCGCCGAACCTGGCCATCGCCCCAAAGAGCTCGGCTATCCAGTCGTGGGGCTCCACCTGGGTGGTGAGCGGCGACCACGACAGGCCCATCGCAGATACGAAGTCGCGGGCAACGGCCGTCCAGTCGAGCTCGGGGTACGCGACGACGTGCGCGGCCAGGGTACCGGTGGCGCCTCCCCACTTGCCCGGGACGTCGACCTGGCGCACCTGCCGGAGCTGGCGCTCCCAACGGGCCACGAACACGGCCAGTTCCTTGCCGAGCGT
>JBOGGK010000490.1:0-12661 GCA_050744045.1 Acidimicrobiales bacterium
GTGCTCGGCCGGCTCGCCAGCGCGGTGACACCCAAGCCGACCATCGGCCCCGAGCCCCAGAGCGTGACGGCGTGGCAGACCGGCTCGCACGGCGAGGTGCGCGTCGGCGGGGCCCTGGACGGCTGGCGTGGCCGTACCTCTTCCCGCTCGTGAACGCCAAGGGCTCGCCGATCGCCGGCAAGGTGGCGTGGATACCGTTCCCGTCTGCGACTGGCCACCTCGCCGCCTCCCTCGGCGGTGATGACTTGGTGATCAATAAAGCCAGTCAGTACCATGCGGAGGACTGGAGGTTCATCAATTACCTGGAGCGGCCAAAGGTGCAGGCAGCCCGCATGATAACGGCCGGCACGCCCCAGCCGTGCGTGCGGCGTACACCCCGAGCCTGGCAAAGGCCGTCCCTTACCTCAGCGAAGCCGAGAAGGTGTTCGCCGTGACAGCGGCACGGCCCATATCACCGAACTACCCCCAGATTTCGTTGGACCTACAGACAATGCTCTCCTCAGTCCTCTCCAACCAAACGACCGCCCGGAAGGCACTGGCTAAGACTGCGCCGTTGGTGAAGAAACTATATGTCAGTGGCTTAAGTCTATGACCCTATGAACGTGCGACAACTGAGCCCGAGGAGAGGCCTTGCGTGCGCAGGGAAGACCTAGGGCGAACGGATGCCGGCGAAGCTGAGAACCTCAACGTCGGTACCGCAGTAGTTAGGGCCGAGGGCTTGCGCGCCACGGGGAGGCCGAACCGGCCTCCCCGCCGCCGGCTCAGCGCAGACAGGCGGGTGGGCCCCTCTTGGTCGCTCCCGCCGTGATCGCGCTGTTGGCTGTAACGGCGTTCCCGCTCTTGTACAACCTCTGGGACTCCTTCCACACTGACCACCTCATCAACCCCGCGGCAGGGCACGGCTTCTCTGGCGTCCACAACTATACGGAACTGTTCAACGAACCGGGCTTCACGTCCGACTTCGTTCACACCATCTTTTTCACAGCGGTTTCAGTCGGCATCGAGATGGGCGTCGGGCTCGCGATTGCCATAGTGATAAGCAAGCCATTTCGCGGGAGGGGCCTTGCCCGCGCTGCCATATTGGCCCCTTGGGCGGTACCAACAGTCGTGTCGGCCATATTGTGGAAGACGATGGTGGATCCCCAGAGTGGCTTCGGCGACTACCTGCTGCGGAGCTTCCACCTCCCGGGGTCTGGCATAACCTGGTCCGCTCAAACCTGGACCTCATGGGTGGTGGTCATCGTCTCGGACGCTTGAAATACGACCCCGTTGGTCGCGATCATCCTGTTGGCCGGATTGCAGGCGATACCTTCTGACCTCTACGAAGCGGCCCAGGTGGACGGCGCGGGCTCGTGGCGGCGGTTCAGGAGAATGACGTTCCCTCTTTTGAAGCCGGCCCTAATGGTGGCATTGATCTTCCGCACGCTAGGTGCCCTCCTGGTGTTCGATGTGATCTACATCCTTACAGAAGGCGGCCCTGGCTCTACTACTGAGACGCTCGGGTACCTGGACTGGAAGGCTCTCTTCGTGGACAGCGATTTCGGTTACGGGGGCGCTGTTTCACTTACGCTCGTCGTGCTCAGCTTGCTGATCGCGCTCGGCTATACCCGTGCTTTTAGGTCCAGTACTACGTAGGGTGAGGTGCGCAGTGACCGCGATATCGATCCTGTTCAAGAGCCGCCATTACGGACCTGGAACGAAGCGCGCTCTCCGCCGGGGAGGGTTCGTACTGGTGAACGTCCTCTTTGTCCTGACCGCGCTGTTCCCCTTCTACTGGATCCTCACGACTTCGGTGAAGACAACCAATGAGCTGAACGCGGGAACGACAGGAATTTTCCCAGCTCATCTAACCGGCGTGGCCTACAAGCAGATCTTCACCGAAAGTGGGCTAAACTTCGTGCGCCCGGTAGCCAACAGTGTCATTGTCGCTCTCTCGACGACGGTCGTGACCGTCCTGCTGGGTACGCTCGCGAGCTACGCGTTGGCACGGCTCGACATCCCCGGGAAGGGCGCCATTCTCACTTTCGTCCTCTTGGTGGGCTTCTTCCCGATACTGGCAGTGGTAGGGCCGCTGTTCCTGGTCTACCGGCATACTGGGTTGCTCAATTCGCACCCGGGTTTAGTTCTCGCTTACGGCTATGGTCGACGGCGCGTCACGGCTGCAGGGCCCTATGGAGGGTTGTAGTGCCGGTCGCGCTGCCAAGTATTGTCACAGCCGAGATCATATCGTTTATATTGGCCTGGAACGACTTCCTTTTCGCGCTCTCGTTCGAAGAGAACCCGCATTACTACACTGCGCCAATTGCGATCGTGACCCTCGGGCAGAGCCAGTTCCAGGTGGTTTATAACCAAATCGACGCAGCTGTCGTCGTCGTGACACTGCCTGTAGCGTTGCTTGTCTTACTAGCGCAGAGGAGGATAATTGTGGGCCTCACTGCCGGGGCCATAAAATAGCAACCGCTACACCATTGGTCGTCAGGAGTGACAGTGGTGAGTTCTCGTTTCGGCGGTGGGCCTGGTGCGATGGAGAGCCGTGGTGCCCAGCTAAATTTAGGTCTGTGCCACGTGGTTTGTCGCGGGGAGCTGGCCAGGGGCACGTCCCTAACAGGGCTCCCAACGAACAGCGCATGCGACGCGCGGGGCCCGTGTACGTCTCAGAATTGGGACGTCGTACCGGCGACGAGTCAATGCGGCTCGGGCTGCGGTCACGGCAAGGGGTAGAGCTGCTCGCTGTACTGGTCGACATAGCCCGCAGCGAGAGGGGCAGTCAACCGTCTCAGCCTGCTCGGTACGGGCAAGTGAGCCCCGGTTGCTAGGTGCGCTACTCCCTCACGCTCACCGAGGTGCTACCTGACGGGACTACCCATCGGCTACATGCGAGCGGCTCTATAAAGAGCCAGCGCCATGTTCTCAAAGTATGGAGAATCGCCCGGGTGCAGTGCTTAGAAAGTATCGTGCCGAGACAGCCCGGAGTAGCATCAGAGCCCGGCATAGGAGAGGAGTCAGCATGCATTACCGCACACTTGGCTCGAGTGGCTGCGCCGTCTCGGCGCTGGCCCTGGGGACCATGACCTTCGGCTCGGAGACCGACGAGGCGGGCAGCCATGCCCAGCTGGACCGGTTCTTCGAGGTGGGGGGCAACTTCGTCGACACGGCTGACGTGTACAGCGGCACCGAGTCGGAGTCGATCGTCGGCCGTTGGCTCAGCAAGCGGCCGACGGAGATCCGTGACCGCGCTGTCGTGGCCACCAAGGGCCGTTTCCCCACCGGCGCTGGCCCCAACGACCTCGGGCTGTCCCGCCGGCACCTGAGCAGGGCGATCGACGCTTCGCTCCACCGTCTCGGCGTCGACTGCATCGACCTCTACCAGGTCCATGCCTACGACCCGTTGACACCCCTCGAGGAGACGCTACGAGTGCTCGACGACGCCGTCCGCATGGGCAAGATCCACTACGTAGGGTTGTCCAACTTCACCGGCTGGCAGGTGCAAAAGGCCGTCGACATCGCCGACGCCCGTGGCCTTTCTCGCCCGATCACCCTGCAGCCGCAGTATAACCTGCTGGTCCGCGAGACCGAGTGGGAGATCGTTCCCGCCTGCCGGGCAGAGGGTCTCGGCTTGCTCCCCTGGTCACCTCTTGGAGGCGGCTGGCTCACCGGCAAGTACCGCCGCGACGAGGCCCTTCCGGCAGCAACCCGCCTGGGGGACAACCCGGAGAGGGGCATGGAAGCCTACGGGCGCCGCAACCCCCAGCAGCGCACCTGGGACATTGTTGGCACCGTAGACTTTGTTGCTCGCGGCCGGGGCTGCTCGATGGCCCAGGTCGCGCTCAGTTGGCTACGGGACCGGCCGGTGGTGACCTCGGTAATCCTGGGCGCCCGTACCCTGGAACAGCTTGAGGACAACCTCGGTGCTGCCGACCTCGACCTCTCCGCCGAAGAGATGGCCAAGCTCGACCAAGCGAGTGCCCCTGTCGCTGCTTACTACCCGTACTGCGGACCCGGAATCGAGCAGCGCAGCCGCAGGATCGAAGGTCGGCGCTGACCGCACTGAGCCGCACTGAGCCAGAAATCTCTACCGACTCGAGGCTTCTCCCGGCGGTATCACCTGACGGGCCCGGTCGAGCCGGATCTCCGCTCTTCTCCGAGGGACGACACCGGTGGTGCTCATGTCGCAGCTCCACCCATGCGCGCCGCAAGCTCGCGCGCCGGTGTCCGCTTGGCACCGTGCCCCGCGCGATGGTGCCCACGCTGGCGGCGCTGGCTTACACACACCTCGTTGGACAGCTGCGCCGATGGGCCCTTGGCCATCTTGGTGGCCTGGGCATACTTCTTGTGGGCCGCCTGCGGGCTGACGCCGGCCCAGGCAGCAACCCGCGCCCAACTGTGGCCAGCCTCGCGTAGCCGACGCACCTGGTAGCCCTCGCAGAAGTCGGCAAGTTCCCTCAGCTTAGCGACGTACAGCGGGCAACGTCGGTGAGCCAGAACGTCGCGTGCGGGGCGAGCACGAAGAGCTCGGCGACGTCGCCGAGCTCGGCCGCCAAAGCTTCGGGCTGGCTGACGTCGTGATGGTGGGCGACCGGGGGGTGATCACCTCTGCCCGCATCGAGTGGCCTCAAACAACTGGGGGGGCATCGGCTGGCTCTCCAGCCTGCGGGCGCCACAGATCGCCGCCCTGGCCGAGGCTGGGGCGCTCCAGATGAACCTGTTCGACGAGGTCGACCTGGTCGAGATCGCCCACCCCGGCTACCCCGGCGAGCGCCGGCCGCTGCGGGGGGCAGACAAGATCGGCCTCCGGGTGGGGCAAGGTCGTGAACAAGAAGAAGATGGCCAAGCACTTCAAGCTCGCCATCTCTGACGACAGCTTCAGCTTCTCCCGCAAGGAGGCCCAGATCTCGGACGAAGCCGCCCTGGACTGCTTCGCCGACGAGGCACCCCCCGAGCGGGTAGAACCCGTTGCCCCTGCCCGGCGTTCTGACGAGGCGCTGGCCAAGGTGCACAGCCAGGGGCGAGCTGACGGCGAGGTGGTGCACAGTTTCCAGAGCCTGCTCGGCGAACTCGACACCTTGACCCGCAACACGGTCATCTTTACCGGCGGCGCCCGCATCACCAAGCTCGCCCAACCCACCCCGCTACAACGCCGGGCCTTCGAGTTGATCGGCGTGCCTATCCCTCTCGAGCTGAAGCCCATGTAGTCAGAACCGAGCACTCGTAAACTTACAAGCCCCCTGCTCAGCAGGGGGCTTTCTCGTCATGCCAGCTGTAACTTCCGTTTAGTGGCCAAGATGGCGACAGGAGGCGCCGCGCTCGGCCACGCTAGCGTGGGTCGCCATGGCCCCCGCCGCCCCTCCTGCCTACCTGCGGTTCCCTTCCATCTCGGGCAACACGGTCGCGTTTGTGACCGAAGACGACCTCTGGACGGCGCCGGCCGAGGGCGGCCCTGCCTACCGGTTGACAGCCGACCTGCTCGGGCTCGCCCGGCCCGTGCTCTCCCCTGACGGGCAAGCGGTCGCGCTCACGAGCGACTCGCAAGGCCCGCCCGAGGTGTACGTGGTGCCGGCCGGCGGGGGGGTGGCGCGCCGGCTCACCTGGGCCGGCAGCCGCAGTGACAGCCCCATGGGCTTATCGCCGACCAAGGTGCTCGCCTGGACGCCCGACGGCAGGGTGGCCTTCGCGACCGACGCCGGCCAGCCGTTCTCTGCGATAACGATGGCCTACGCGGTCGGGGCCGACGGGCGCCAGCCGCCCGAGCCCCTCCCCTACGGGCCCGTTCGCGACCTGGCCTACGGCCCGGGCGGGGGCACTGTCATCGGCCGCAACACGGCCGACCCGGCGACCTGGAAGCGTTACCGCGGCGGCAGGGCCGGCGCCATCTGGTTGGACCGGGAAGGGGACGGAGGTTTCCAGTTGCTGCTCAGGCCCGATGCCGTCGGTGGCAACTTGGCGTCGCCGATGTGGGTCGGGGAACGCATTTATTTTCTTTCCGACCACGAGGGGGTCGGGAACCTTTACTCCTGCTCGTTGGCAGGCGACGGCATCAGGCGCCACACCGAGCACGCCGAGCACTATGCCCGCCAGGCGTCGAGCGACGGCAACAGGATCGTTTACATGGCGGCCGGCTCACTGTGGATCTTCGACCCCTCCACCGACCGGGCCGAGCAGATCCCGGTCGAGGTGGGCACACCCCGGGCACAGCGCCGGCCACGCTTCGTCCCAGCCCAGGAGTACCTGGGCCATTACGACCTAAATCGCTCGGGCGACCGGGTCGTCGCCGACGTGCGGGGGAAACTGTTCAGCTTTGCGCTTTTCGACCGCCCGGTAGTCCAGCACGGGCTGGCTCAAGGGGCCAGGTACCGCTTGGCGGCCTTCGTGGGTGACGGAAGCCGCATCGCCGCCATCAGCGACGCAAGCGGCTACGAGAAAGTAGAGCTGCACACTGGCGCTGGCGAAGACGGCGACGGCAGCTATTCAGTAAGGGCGCTCGAGGTACCCGGGCTCGGGAGGGTCATAGAGCTCGCCGCCTCGCCGGACGGCGCCCGGCTGGCGGTTTCCGACCACCAGTACCAGCTCTTCGTGATATCGACCGGGACCGGCGAGCACCGTCTGGCCGACCGGTCCGATTTCGGGCGGTTGACCGGCCTTTCGTGGTCTCCCGACAGCCGCTGGCTTGCCTACAGTTGCCCTGCGTCGCTGCGGACTTCACAGATCAAGCTGGCCGAGGCAACCGGGGGCGCCGCCGTCGCGGTGACCGAGCCGCAGTTCCAGGACAGCTCGCCGTCTTTTGACCCCTCCGGTATGTACCTGTACTTCCTTTCCCGCCGGGTGTTCGACCCGGTGCACGACAGCTTGTTCCACGATCTCGGTTTCCCTCTCGGGTCCCGCCCCTATCTCGTCACCCTTCAGGCAGGCGAGCCTTCGCCGTTCGTCATCCGCCCCAAGCCCGGGCGGCCTCCTGGAGCGGGCGAGGCCCGGCACTCGCTGGCGCCGGGCACGGCGGACGGGCACGCGGGCCCAACTGCACCGACCCCTGTGCCGGTGGACCTCGAAGGGATAAGCGAACGGGTCGTCGAGCTCCCCGTCCCCGAAGCCCGCTACGAGGGTATCGTCGCGCTGGAGGGCAAAGTCCTCTTGCTTTCGAGGCCTTTGGAGGGCTCGCTTGGCCACCCGTGGGTGAGCGAGCAGGTAGCCGCCAACGGCGTCCTCGAGTGCTACGACCTTGTCGAAGACCGGCGGGAGACGTTCCTCTCCGATGTCGTCGACTTCACCGTGAACAGCGACCGCACTTTGTTTGCTTATACGACAGGCGTCCCCGACGGCCAGAAGGGGAAGCGCATGAGAGTGCTGAGCGCGACGGCCAAGCCTGACGACGAGCGGGCCAAGGAAGCCCCCGGCCCCGCAGTGGCTTTGTCGACTTGGGCCGCCTGCGGGTGCTCGTCGACCCTGGGGCCGAATGGCGCCAGATGCTCCGTGAGGCGTGGCGCTTGCAGTCCGAGCACTTTTGGGTCGCGGACTTCTCGGGCGTCGATTGGCAGAAGGTGCTCGACCGTTACCTGCCGCTGACGGAGCGGGTGGCCACGAGGAGCGAGCTCTCTGATGTCGTCTGGGAGCTGCAGGGCGAGCTCGGCACCTCTCACGCCTACGAGATCGGCGGCGAGTACCGCAAGGGCCCCGAATGGGGCCAGGGCCACCTCGGTGCCGACCTCGGGCGCGACCCTACAGGCAGGTGGGCCGTGAAGCGGGTGGTGCCCGGTACCAGCTGGGACCCGAAGGAGGCCTCACCGCTGACGGCGCCTGGTGCCAGGGTCCTGCCCGGCAGCGTAATACTCGCGGTCAACGGCCAACCCGTCGACCCGGCTACCGGGCCGGGGCCGCTGCTGGCCAACCAGGCGGGTATGCCCGTGGAGCTCACGGTGGCCGGGCCCGGAGGCGGGGACGGGGCGCTCGGGCATCAGCGCACGGTCGTGGTGCAAACTTTGGAGGACGAGCGGCCGCTGCGTTTTCGCGATTGGGTGGAGGCCAACAGGACGAGGGTACGCCAAGCGACCGAAGGCCGCTGCGGGTACCTCCACATACCCGATATGGGCCCGGCGGGCTGGTCCGAGTTCCACCGCTCCTACACCTCGGAGCTCGAGCGCGAAGCCCTCGTGGTCGACGTGCGCTTCAACCGGGGTGGCAACGTCTCGGCGCTGCTGCTGCAAAAGCTCGCCAGGCGCCGCGTCGGTTGGGTCGTCGCCCGGCGGGGCCCACCGATCCCCTACCCCGAGGAAGGCCCGGGCGGCCCTATGGTGCTCCTCACCAACGAGTGCGCGGGTTCTGACGGCGACATCTTTACCCACGCGTTCAAGATGTTCGGCCTCGGGCCGGTGGTCGGGACCCGGACCTGGGGAGGAGTCATCGGCATCGACGCCGACCACCGCCTCGCGGACGGCAGCCTCACCACGCAGCCCGAGTACGCCTTTTGGTTCGACGACATCGGCTGGGGGGTCGAAAACCACGGAACCGAGCCGCACGAGGAGGTGCTCGTCCGGCCTCAAGACTATGCCGCCGGTCGCGACCCTCAGATGGACAGGGCGATAGAGCTGGTCCTGGAAGCGCTTGCTCGGTACCACCCGGTGCTGCCGGGCGCCGAGCGCCCGCAAAAGCCGCTCCCGGTTTTCCCAGCGCGTCCCTAACAGTCGGCATAGCCCGGTGGCACCCGCCCCCACTTCGAAGAGGGCGTCGGTTATCTGTCCCAGGCTCGCTACCCGTGCCGTCTTATCAGGACATCGTTGGGGAAGGAAACCGCCGCCCCCGGGGAGCTCGGGAGGCTGGCGCGAGAGGGCGTAGTTCGCCGTGGTCGCCAATAACCAGTTCCGCTAGCATCGCTCCAACTCGAAGGTGCAAAGGAGAGAGCTGATGGCTGCAACACACGAAGATGCCCGCCTCGTCGTCGACATCGCCCGCTGGGGCACCGAGATGGGCGTGGACAAGTCCTACCGAGAGCTGTTCTCGAACAAATTCGACCCTGCGGCTGCTTCGGTGGACGACGAGGCCGTGCACAAAGTGCTCAATTTTGGCGAGACGATCGGGACGCTGGTGAAACAGGGGGTCCTCGACCGCGGCTTGGTCCTCGACATCTGGTGGGTCAGGGGACTGTGGGACCGGGTACAACAAGCCGCCAAGCGTGAGCGCGACCGGGTCGGGGAGCAGAGGCTGTACGAAAACTTCGAAGCCCTGGCAGGCAGCGCCACGTAGCAATAGGGGCCCTGTCTTCTTCTCGGGGGCTGACGACCCCCTTACGGCGTCGCGACTTCCGCCTCTTGATGGCGGGCTACTCGGTTTCGGCCGCGGGGTCCTGGGCGTACAACGTCGCGCTGGTCGTCTACGTTTTCGACCGTACCCACTCGGCGGGGTGGGTCGGGGCCGTCGCTCTCGGTCGTTTCTTGCCATCGGTCATCTTCGGGCCTTACGGGGGCGTGCTGGCCGACCGCTGGGAGCGCACTCGCTTCATGGTCAGCCTCGATCTCGTTTGCACCGTTTTGATGGCGGCCCTGACCGTGCTCACCACCTACCGTGGCCCTGCCTGGGCAGCTATCGCGATCGGGGGCGCGAACTCCCTTGCCACCATGACGTACCGGCCGGCAGTCGCCGCCATAGTGCCCGAGCTCGTGCCGGAAGACGAACTAGCGGCAGCCAACACCCTGTCCAACACGGTCGGCAACCTGGCCGTCATCGCCGGCCCCGCCCTGGGGGCTCTCCTGCTCGTCGCCGGCAGCCCGACGTTTGCTTTTGCCGCCAACTCGGTGAGCTTTCTATGGTCGGCGGCCGTTGTTTCGCGTATCTCGGCTCGTAGCACGCCCGTCGACGTAACCGCTGGAGGCTCCGTGGGCGCCCTACGCCAAATGTTGGTCGGTGCCCAGGCGCTCGTGAGCTCTTCGAGCGCCGCCGTGCTGGCCGCGTACAGCGTCGTGGCCAGCTTTGTCTACGGGGTCGACACCGTGCTGTTCGTGGTGGTGTCCGAAAGAAGGCTCGGCACTGGTGCCAATGGGTACAGCTACCTCCTCGCCGGCCTCGGGGTGGGCGGCGTGCTAGCTGCCGGCTTGGTCAAACGCGTCTCCAGCCGGGCGCGGCTCGGCCCAGCGATCATCGTCGCCATGGCCGTGTACTGCGTGCCCACGCTCGCGCTCCTAGTCGTCCGCCAACCTGCCGGCGGTTTCGCGATCGAGGTCGTCCGTGGCACCGGCACGCTCGTTGTGGATGTACTGGCTATAACGGCACTGCAGCGTTCGCTGTCGAAGGAGAAACTGGCCCGAGTCTTGGGCGCATTTTTCACTTCCGCCGTACTAGCGATCACGGTGGGCGCGCTGGTGACGCCGGTAGTGCTGCGGGCCACCAGCCTCAGCACGACCTTGTGGCTGGCGGGCGGGGCACTCCCGCTGGCCTGCATGGCAGGTTGGCCTTGGCTGCGCCGGATGGACAATGCAAATATGGCCGAGCTGGTCGAGATGGCGCCAAGGGTCGCTCTCTTGCAGCGTGCTGCCATCCTCGCCGAGTCGTCCCGTTCAACCCTGGAGAGGCTGGCGCGCGGCGCCACTATGGTCGATGTCGCCACGGCGGAGGACGTCGTGAGCGAGGGAGATGCGGCCGGTGCTCTCTACCTCGTCGAGTCAGGCATGCTGACGGTGAGATCCCGCGGCAACGAGAACGTGGAGCAAGTGCTCAGGTCACTCGGCCCTGGCGACTATTTCGGTGAGATCGGGCTGCTCCACCGGATCCCGCGCACCGCCACCGTGACGGCCGCCTCTCCCGGCCGGCTGCTGCGGATTGATGGCCCCACCTTCCTCGAGGCATTGTCATCTGGCGTGGCATCACCGTCGTTGCTCGAGGGAGCCCAAGCCCGCCTGGCTCGTACGCCAACCTACCTGCCCGGGCCACCTGAGGCCCCGGGCACCACCCCGCGGCCGGCACCCGTCTAGGTTACATGGCCCGGCGGTACCGGCCTCCCACCTCGAAAAGAGCGTCGGTTATCTGGCCCAGGCTCGCCACCCGTACCGTGTCCATCAAGGTGGCGAACAGGTTGCCGCCCGAGAGAGCGGCACCTTGCAGGGTAGCCAGCGCCGCTGGGGACTGGTCGGCATGGCGGCGGTGGAAGTCGGCCAGCCGGCGCAGCTGGCTCTGCTTTTCCTCGTCGCTCGAGCGCGCCAGGCGCAAGGTGGCAGGGGAGGCCTCGCCCGCCGGGTTGCGGAACGTGTTTACGCCCACGATCGGGAGCGACCCGTCGTGCTTGGCCATCTCGTAGCGCATCGAGTCGTCCTGTATGCGCCCGCGCTGGTAGCCGGCCTCCATGGCGCCGAGTACCCCGCCCCGCTCGGACAGGCGGTCGAGCTCGGCCAGCACTGCCTCCTCGACGAGGTCGGTGAGCTCCTCCACGATGAAGCTCCCCTGCAGGGGGTTCTCGTTGGCGGCCAGGCCCCATTCTTTGTTGATGACCATCTGGATCGCCAGCGCCCTCCTCACCGACTCCTCGGTAGGGGTCGTGACCGCCTCGTCGTAGGCGTTGGTGTGCAGGGAATTGGCGTTGTCGTATACGGCACAGAGGGCTTGCAGGGTGGTCCGGATGTCGTTGAAGGCCATTTCCTGCGCGTGCAGGGAGCGCCCCGAGGTCTGGACATGGTACTTGAGCCGCTGGGAGCGCCCGTTGGCCCCATAGCGGTCCCGCATTGCGATAGCCCAGATCCGGCGGGCGACGCGGCCGAGGACCGTGTACTCGGGGTCCATCCCGTTGGAGAAAAAAAACGAGAGGTTGGGCGCGAAATCGTCTATGTGCATCCCCCGGGCCAGGTACGCCTCTACGTAGGTGAAGCCGTTAGCGAGGGTGAAGGCAAGCTGGGTGATGGGGTTGGCGCCCGCCTCGGCGATGTGGTAGCCGGATATCGAAACGGAGTAGAAGCTCTCCACGCCCTCGACGATGAACCACTCCTGGATGTCCGCCATCATCCGCAGGGCGAACTCGGTCGAGAAAATGCAGGTGTTCTGGCCTTGGTCCTCTTTCAAGATGTCGGCCTGCACTGTCCCGCGCACTTTGTGGAGCACCTGGGAACGCAGCTCTCGCGCCTCGCCCTCGCTCGGCGGCCGGCCCTGCTCGGCCTCGAAGCGGTCGATGGCCTGGTCCACGGCGGTGTTGAAGAACATGGCGAGGATGGTGGGGGCGGGGCCGTTGATCGTCATGGAGACAGACGTCGACGGGTCGGAGAGGTCGAAACCGGCATAGAGCGCCTTCATGTCTTCGAGGGTGGCGACCGAGACCCCTGAATTGCCCACCTTCCCGTAGATGTCCGGGCGCTCCGCAGGGTCGAAGCCGTACAAGGTGACCGAGTCGAACGCCGTCGACAGCCGGGTGGCGGGCTGGCCCCCGGCGAGCAAGTGGAACCGCCGATTGGTGCGGGAGGGATCCCCCTCGCCGGCGAACATGCGCGCCGGGTCCTCACCCTGCCGCTTGAACGGGAACACCCCGGCGGTGTATGGGAAGTGCCCGGGCAGGTGCTCGGACCGCAGGAACACAAGTAAATCGCCGTCGTCGCCGAGGCGGGGCAGGCTGACCCGAGGCACCACCGTCCCGGCCAGCGATTGCCGCCCCCCGCCGTCGGCCTGCCGGTCGGCGGCCAGGCCGGGCCACTCTTCCAGG
>JBOGGK010000491.1:0-7640 GCA_050744045.1 Acidimicrobiales bacterium
GGCGGCCGCCGGCCCGCGCGAGGTGCTCCTCGCCGAGCCGCGCTCGTTCTGCGCCGGGGTACGCCGGGCCATCGAGACCGTGGAACGCGCCATCGACCGCTACGGCCCCCCCGTCTACGTGCGCCGCCAGATCGTCCACAATGCCCACGTCGTCTCCCGGTTAGAAGCGGCCGGGGCGGTCTTCGTGGAGGAGCTTGGCGAGGTCCCCGACGGGGCCAGGGTGGTCTTCTCCGCCCACGGCGTAGGCACCAGCGTCCACGACGAAGCGCGCCGGCGCCAGATGTTCGCTATCGACGCCACCTGCCCGCTCGTGAGCAAGGTGCACAACGAAGCCCGCCGTTTTGCCGCCGCCGGGCGCCAGGTCGTCCTCGTCGGCCACCCCGGTCACGACGAGGTCGAGGGCACGCTCGGGACGGTCCCGGGCGCCGCCCTCGTGAGCAGCCCCAAAGACGTCGCCGTCCTCCGCCTCGACCCTGGCCGGCCCACCGCCGTCGTCACCCAGACCACCCTGGCCACCGACGAGGTGAGCGAGGTGCTCGACGCTCTGGCCGAGAGGTTCGGGGATCTCGCCCGCCCGGCTGCTTCCGACATCTGCTACGCAAGCCAGAACCGCCAGGAGGCGGTGCGCGAGATGGCTCCAGACTGCGACGTGGTGCTCGTAGTGGGCTCGGCCAACTCGTCCAATTCCAACCGCCTGGTCGAGGTGGCCGCCCGCAACGGCCCGCCCGCCCACCTGCTCGACAGCAAATCCGACTTACGCTTGTCCTGGCTGGCGGGAGCGCGCCGGGTCGGGGTCACGGCTGGCGCGAGCGCTCCCGAAGAGCTGGTACAAGAGATAGTGGACTGCCTGGCCGGCCTCGGCCCCATTTCCATCTGTGAACGCTCCACAAGCAACGAGCACGTAAATTTCCCTCTCCCATTGGAGGTCCGTTAGAAAATGGGCGTACCCCTGCGCCAGAGCATAAGAGTCGGCACTTATATCGCCCGCCAGAAGTTGGCCCGGCGTGAGAAGTTCCCTTTGATCGTCGAGCTGGAGCCGCTTTTCGCCTGCAACCTCGAGTGCAACGGGTGCGGCAAGATCCAGTACCCGACCGAGGTCCTGCGCAAGAGGCTCTCGGTCGACCAAGCCGTGGCCGCGATCGAGGAATGTGGCGCGCCCATGGTCTCGATCGCCGGCGGGGAGCCTTTGCTCCACCCCGAGATCGACAAGATGACCGAGGCCCTCCTCGACCGGAAACGCTTCGTCTACCTCTGCACCAACGCCATCCTGCTCGAACGCAAGCTGGACCGCTTCCGGCCCCACCCCGGGTTCAGCTGGGTCGTCCATATCGACGGGCTGAGGGAGCGCCACGACGAGTCGGTGAGCCGTGACGGCGTGTTCGACAAGGCGGTCGCGGCCATAAAAGCAGCCAAGGCCAAGGGCTTCCGGGTAGCGACCAACACCACCTTTTTCAACACAGATTCCCCTCGTACGGTCCAGGAAGTCCTCGATTTCCTGAACGACGAGCTGGAGGTGGACACGATGATGATCTCGCCCGGGTACGCCTATGAAAAAGCTCCAGACCAGGTCCACTTCCTCGGCGTGAACCAGTCCACCGACCTGTTCAAGAAAGCGTTCGAAGGCAAGCGCAAGCACTGGCGGCTCAACCACAGCCCGCTTTTCCTGGACTTCTTGGAGGGCAAGGTGGAGTTCGAGTGCACCCCCTGGGGCATCCCGTCGTACTCGGTGTTCGGCTGGCAACGGCCCTGCTACCTCCTGGCCGACGGTTACACCGAGACCTACAAGGAACTGATAGAGACCACCGACTGGTCCAAGTACGGGCGCGGCCGAGACCCCCGTTGCCACAATTGCATGGCCCACTGCGGCTTCGAGCCGAGTGCCGTGCTCGCCACTGCGGGCAGCGCCCGGGAATCACTGCGAGCGTTGGTCAACGCCCGCTAGCCCATGCTCACCCTGCCCCGCTCCCTGCTGGGCCTCCGTGTCCTGCTGACGGGGGCCTCGAGCGGCATAGGCGCGGACGTGGGCGCCCAGCTCGCGGGCCGCGGCTGCCGGGTGGCGGGCACGGGCCGTTGCGCGTCGGCGCTGGCGTTGGCGCCCAAAGGGCCCCTGTCGGCGGCCATCGCTCGTGACCTCACCCAGCCCGGGGCGGCCGCCGAGGTCGTGGCCGCGGCGACGGGCGCGCTCGGGGGCCTCGACGTCGTCATCTCCAACGCCGGCGCCGGCTGGTCCGGGCCCTTCGAGTCCATGGAGCCGGACGAGATCGACGCCATGGTCGACATAAACCTCCGGGCGCCCATGCACCTCGCCCATGCCGCCGCCCCCTACCTGCTCGGTTCGCCCGGCGGGGGCCAGCTGGTGCTGGTGGGCTCGATCGCGGGCCTCGTGGGGGTGGCGGGCGAGGCGGCCTACGCCACCGCCAAGGCCGGCCTGCGGGGACTGGCCGACAGTTTGCGGGCGGAGTGGCCGGCGGTCACGATCACCTTGGTGAGCCCGGGCCCCGTGCAGACGCCCTTCGCCCGGCGGCGCAACCAGCCCTATGCCCGCACCTGGCCCAAACCCCTGCCGGTGAAGAGCGTCTCCCATGCCATCGTCGACGCGGTCGAGCACCGGCACACCGACGTGGTGGTGCCGGCGTGGATGGGCACCGCCGCCCGCTTGAACGGCGGCTTCCCCGGCTTGTACCGGGCGCTCGCCGAAGTGGCCGGCCGCCTCGGGGGGGTGGCGCGCGACGGCAGGACCGCCCCCGCCACAAGCCGCTAGGGCCAGTGGTGGTCGTTGGCCAGGCCGGGCTTGACCCGGTGCAGCACGAGGACGCCGTCCCGGTCGAAGACCGCCTTGAACTGTGAGCTCATGAGGTCCCGGTACAGGGCAGTCTGCTGCTCGTCGGTGACCGAGGTGTCCAGGACCAGCCAGTCGACCTTCGAGGGGTCGGGCAGCTTGTCCTTGGCGCCCAAGCCCCAGTTCGCCGGCACCCAGGGGTTGGGGTACTCGTAGATCACGGTGCGGTGGCTCATGTGGTCGTCTATGTCGTAGGTCGCCGAGACAGCCGCGCGGGCCGGGACCACTGCAATGGCGGCATTTATCGCCTTGTCCCTCTGGGTGGGCACCGCCCAGGTGCCGTCGTGGAAGTGGACACTTATCGGTGACGGTGACCATGCCACATTGGTCGCCAGCGCGGCGGCAAAAACCAAACCGACCATGAAGCGCCGCCCGCTCGCCGTCCGGCCCCACCGTGCGCACGCCTCCACGGTGGCCAAGAATATACCGGCGAGCACAATGGCCGTGTAGTAGAAGCGAATGTTGTCGGTATAGCCCTCGGCCGACACTACGTTTATGAACAACTGGGGCAGCGCCACCACCAGTACCAGCGGCTCCAGCAGCGCTACCATCCCGACGGGCCAGAACAGCTGCGAATAGTAACCAAGGTTCTTGGGCCACACGGCCTGGCGGAGCCACGTGCTCGGGTGCAGCAACAGCGCCTTCAATATGGAGAGCATCGAGTTGCCGTAGTTGGGGAACAGGCTCACGTAAAACGGTTCCCCACCCCCGTTGGCGAGCGGGATGATCAACTTGGTGCAGGCGACGAACCACGCGGCACCGGCGACGGCGGCGAGCAGCCCCCGTACCCGCTGCTTCTCCCGCAGCCATAACACCACGCCGAGGGCCGCCACGGCCAGGCCGGCGTCCTCCTTGCACGCAAGGGCGAGCCCGGTCGCAACCCAGAACCAGCCCCACCGCCTTTTAGTCGCCAACCAATAAGCAAAAAGGAGCGGGGCGATGATCATCGAATCGGGGCGGAACTGCCAGAAGTTGATCCACTCTGTCGAGGGGTAGAGCAAGTACGCAGCCGACAGGCCGAGAGCCGGCCACCCGTTGCCGAGCCTGTCCCGCCCCAACAGCCATAGCGGCACCGCCCCGGCCGCGAGCCACACGGTCTGCACGACGTAGAGGAAATGGGGCCCGGCGCCCGCCCAGTAGGCCGGCACAAACAAAACGGTGATCAGGTTGACGTTGTTGCCGAAGTAGTTGAGGCCCCTGATGGTGACGAACGGCGCCTGGAAATGCGCCATGAGCCAGATGGCCTGGTCGTAGATGCCCATGTCGAAGCCGAAGGTGCCGTAATTGGACTGCTGGCGGTAGGTGAGCGTCCCGAACACCACGATGTAGGCGAGCACGAGCACCGCCAACGCGCTGGCGGGGCCGGCCACCGGCCGGCGCAGGTAGCAGACCCACCACGGCTCGGGCTGAGCCTGGGCCTCGGGCTGAGCTTGGGCCTCGGGCTGAGCTTGGGCCTCGGGCTGAGCCTCGGCCTCGGGCTCGGGCTCGGGCTCGGGCCGGCGCACCCCTGCCGTCCGCCTTAGAAGCCCCTGGAGAGACAGCCGTTCGGCCCGGGCGGAGGCCGCCGCCCCCGGGCCGCCCTCAGCCTCCCGGCCTGGGGCAACCGAGCTCGCTGAGGTGGGGTTTGCTGGCTCAGCCACTCCAGGCGATGGTAACACTGCCCTGTTGGGGCAGGGACCGACGCCTCGCGCTCAGTAGATGCGGACCAGCCTCAAGGTGTCGGTGACGGGCTCGGGGTCGTGGAGCGAACCGGCCAGTACGACCACCACGTCCCCGGGGCGGGTGTAGCCGGCGGCCTGCACGGCCTGGACCCCGAAGTCCACCGCTTCGTCGGTGCTCTTGGCCTCGGGCACCAGCACCGTGTCGACGCCCCAACTGGTGGTCAGCTGCCGGGCGGTCTCGCCATAAGGTGTGGCGGCCACGATCGGGGCCGCCGGCCGGAAGCGGGCGATCGCCCGCGCCGTCGCCCCGCTGTTGGTGCAGGCAATTATCACCGCCGCTTTCTCGTCGACCGACGCCCGCCAGGCGGCGGCGCCGATAGCCGCGGTGATGCGGGCGCCGGCAGCCCCCTGGTCGGCGAAGTTCTGCGCCGGCAGGTTGTGCCCCCAATGGAAGCTGTCGAACTCACGGTCGGCCCGCCGGGCGATGCGGGCCATGGTGGCCACGGCCGCCACCGGGTCGACACCGACGGCCGACTCGCCCGAGAGCATCACCGCGCTGGTCCCGTCGAAAACGGCGTTGGCCACGTCGGCCACCTCGGCGCGGGTAGGGACCGGAGAGCTCACCATCGACTCCAGCATCTGGGTGGCAGTTATGACCGGGCGTCCCCAGGCGATCGCGGAATGGATCAACCGCTTTTGGATATGGGGCACGTCCTCCAGGGCCACCCGGACGCCGAGGTCCCCCCGAGCCACCATGACGGTGTCGGTGACCTGGAGGATGTGCTCGATGTCATCCAGGGCCTCGGCCGTTTCCATCTTGGCGCAGACCATCACGGCGCTCCCCGAGATCGCCTTCACGGTCTCGAGGTCCGACGCCGTCCGCACGAACGAGACCGCCACGCCTTCGACGCCCTCCTCCAAGAGCACCTCCAGTCGTTCGATGTCCTCGGGGGTGGGTGTCTTGAGCGAGAGCCGGGAGGCAGGCGCGGTGACCCCCGGGCGGCCCTGGACCTTGCCTCCGGCTACCACTCTGGCCCTCACCGAACTGCCCACGCTCTCCTCGGCCACGAGCGCCACCCCGCCATCGCCCAGGGCCACCCGGTCGCCCTCGCGTAGCGATTCGACCAGTGCGGGCACCGATACGCCGATGGTGTTGTCGTCGCTGCTGGGAGCGAGCCCATGGGGGCTGAGCAGCACGCGGCTGCCCGTCACCAGGACCACGCCACCTTCGGGGAACGGAGCGGTGCGGATCTTGGGGCCGGGCAGGTCCACTAGCACCCCGACATCGGGTGCGGCCTGGCGCACCCGGCGCAACCGGGCCACCGCCTCGTCGATGGAACCGTGAGCGAGGGTCAGCCGGGCGACGTCCATCCCCGCCGCCTGCATGGCGGCCAGGATTTCCGGCCGGTCGGAGGCAGGCCCGACGGTGGCGACGACACGCGTGCGCCGCCCGCTTTCGTCGAGGTAGCGCCTGTGCGGGCTCGAGCTGGTGGCAGCGCTGGCCGCCTGGGTAGGGCCATCGGTCCCGGCCCCGACCGCCCCGGTCCGGGCTAGTCCGAGATCTGAGGCTGGGTGTCCTGAGGTTCGTTCGGCTTCGGTCACATGTACAGCATGACCGATCTGCGCCACCAGTCACAGCTCGGGCCCACGCACGGGGGCGGGCCGTGGCCATCCCGGGGGCCCCTACGGGGGCGGGCCGAGGCCGTCCCCGGCTTACCGGCGGGGCAGTTGCCCAGCCAGGAAGCCGCTCATGGAGGCCCGCGCCGCCCGGTCCAAGGCCCGCCCCGACGCCAGCCACGCCGGGAGATGCTCGGCGGCCCCTACCCAGAGCCCGTCGATCACCACCGGTCCCGGGGCGGGCAGGGCGGGCGCCGGCCACGAATAGGGCGCCGGGCCCGAAAAAACGGCCGCCAGCACGGGGGCCCCCGGCCAACCGTTCTCACCGAGCCATGCCCGCAACACGTTGGCCCGGCGCAGGGCCCCCCTGACCGCGGCCTTCGCCGGGCCCGTGCTCGCCTCTTGGGCCACCACCACGCCCCGCGGGGCGACCACGACGTGCTCGATGGGCAGGGCTTGGCCACCCGGGCCGGGAGCCAACCAGGGCCCGTGCAGGACCACCGCCCGGGGAGGGCAGAGCCCGCCCAGGGGGCACACCGGCGGCGGCGCGGCGGCGAGCCGGGCGGGCCCGGCCCCGGCGGGGAGCTCGCCCAAGGCAGTGAGGAGCTTGCTCAACCGGGCATGGACGACCCCTTGGCGGCCCCTGGCCGCCTCCACGTCCCCCACCCGGAGGGCCCAAGCCATAGCAGCCGGCCGGCGGGGCCGGTACACCTGCATCGTCGACGTGCCAGGAACTGCGTCCATCGTTAGGGGGGCATCGGCACCTGGCCCCGCAGCGCTTGAGGCAACGAGCCCGCCGGCGGCCGCTTTCGCCGCCATTTCTCCCAGGATCTGGCGCCCGATGCCGGGCTTTCCCCGTTTTCGCTCCCTCAGGCGGCCGGGCCGGCCTGGCCGGGGTAGGCGGCCGCCACCGCAGGGTGCACGACCCGGTGGTCACGCACGTTGACCCCCCTGGCGAAACCCGGGTCCCTCTCGCAACAGGCGTCGAGGCCGAGGTCGGCCAGGCGGTGCAGGTAGGGCAAGGTGGCGTTGGTGAGCGCCCGAGTGGAAGTCACCGGCACCGCCCCGGGCATGTTGGCCACGCAGTAGTGGACGACGTCGTCGACGAGATAGGTCGGCTCCTCGTGCGTCGTGGGCCGCGACGTCTCGGCGCAGCCCCCTTGGTCTATGGCGACGTCCACCAGGACCGCGCGCGTCGGCATGCCAGCCAGCATCGGCCTGGTGATGAGCTTGGGGGCGGCGGCGCCATGGACGAGGACGGCGCCGATGACCGCGTCGTTGGACGCCAACTGGTCGACGATGCTGTGGGCGTCGGACATGAGGCAGAGGACAGAACCCTCGAAGCGTTCGTCCAGGAAACGGAGGCGCTCGTCCGATCGCTCGAGGATGGTCACCTCTGAGCCCATCCCGCGAGCCACCCGTGCCGCGTAGACCCCGACGACGCCGCCACCGACCACCAGCACCCGGGCGGGCGCCACCCCGGGCGCCCCCCCGGCCAGGACGCCGCGCCCACCCATGGGGGC
>JBOGGK010000492.1:0-1526 GCA_050744045.1 Acidimicrobiales bacterium
GGGACACGGTCTGGGCGTCTTTGGAGCCGGAGAGCGACCGCTACCTCACCGTCCACAAGCAGACCTACGTGCCGGGCGACCGGGGCAAGGTGCTGCTGCCGCTCAGCTTCTGCCGGGAGTGCGGGCAGGACTACTACGCCGTCCGCCTGGTCGAAGCCGACGAGGCAATAGAGGAGTGGCCGACGTCGGACCGGGAGCCGAGCACCGACGAGTCTCGCACCGGGTACCTGTACACACCTACATCCGACCCCTGGCCCGTCGTGCCGGACGAGGTCGCACACCGGGTGCCCGAGGACTGGGTGGCTGACAACGGCACGATAAAGCCCAACTACCGCAAGTACCTCCCCCGGCCCTACGACGTGGCGCCCGACGGGAAGACCAGGCCCGAGCACACCGGGGTACCCGGCGCGCTGAGAGCGTGGCTCGTCCCTTCGCCGCTTCGCTTTTGCCTCGCTTGCGGGGTGGCCTACGGCTCGAGACAGCGTTCCGATTTCCCCAAAATGACCACCCTCGGCTCGGAGGGGCGCAGCTCCGCCACGACGGTGCTCTCCCTGTCCGCGGTCCGCTACCTGCGAGCGGACGGGGAGTTACCCGAAGAAGCCCGCAAGCTCCTCTGCTTTTCCGACAGCCGCCAGGACGCTTCGCTCCAGGCCGGGCATTTCAACGACTTCGTTGCTGTGGGCCTGTTGCGCTCGGCGCTCTACCGGGCCGCCGCCGAGGCAGGGCCCGCCGGCCTCACCCATGAGGAACTGACCCACCGGGTGGCAGCCGCCCTCGGCCTCGGCCTCCCCGAGTACGCCTCCAACCCCGAGGTGCGTTTTGCGGCCCGGGAACAGACCGACAAGGCGCTGCGCGACGTGCTCGGCTACCGGCTCTACCTCGACCAGCAGCGCGGGTGGCGGGTGACCTCGCCCAACCTGGAGCAGACCGGGTTGCTCCGCATCGAGTGGGGCTCGCTCGCCGAGGTCTGCAGGGCCGAAGATGTCTGGGCCGAGCTCCTGGGGCGGCGCCCCGAGGACAAGAACCGCCCGGCCCACCCCGTCCTGCTCGCGGCGACGCCTGCTCAGCGCGAAGAGCTTGCCCGTACGCTCCTCGACTGGCTGCGCCACGAGCTCGCCATAAAGGTGGGGTACCTCTCGGCCGCCGACTTGGACCAGGTGCGCCAGCGCTCCGCCCAGTGGCTCCGGGAGCCCTGGGCCCTCGACGAGGACGAGAGGCTCTTCACCGCCACGGTCGCCTTCCCCCGCTCGCGCGGCGCTGACGACTACCGCGGTCACGTCTACCTCTCGGGCCGGAGCAGCTTCGGGATGTACATCGCGCGCCGGGCCACCGGCGAGTGGGGCCTGGCGGACAAGCTCGGCTGGGGCGAACGCCAGGAGGTAATCGGCGACATCCTCGCGGGGCTGACCCAAGGCGGCTTGGTGGAGGTCGTCGAGGAGGCGACGGATGGGGAGGGGAGCGTCCCCGGTTTCCAGGTCAACGCGGCGACGATGCGCTGGGTGGCGGGCGACGGCACAGAGGTGGCC
>JBOGGK010000493.1:0-3989 GCA_050744045.1 Acidimicrobiales bacterium
GGGGCGCTGGCCCCCGGGGCGCTGGCCCCCGGGGCGCCGGCCACTGGGCGCCCAGCGGCGGGAAGCGGGGCGCGGCCGGCGCTCTTTCCGCCTTGTTCGGGGGCGCCAAAGCCGCCGGGGCCCGCCCGGCACCGCCCTTCAGCGTCGTCTACCGCCAACCCTTGGCCAAAGGCGCCTCGGTGAGCCTGGTCGAGGCGGGCGCCAAGAGCCTGCTCCTCGGGGTGACCGAGCACACCGTAACCCTGCTGGCGGAACTAAACCCCGAAGCCCCGGACGAGCTCTTCCCGGACGAGCTCTCCCCAGGCGAGCTCCCCCTGGGCGAGCCCGCCTTCGGAGCCCTGGCCCACCGCCGGGCCCGCCTCCCAACCGAGGCGCCGCCCGAGGCCCCCGCCCTCGCGAGGGCAACCCGCAACGGGGCCCGGCCCCGGGCCACGGGCGCCGGGAGCACGGACTACTGGCTACAGGCCGGCCGGACGCCGGCCTCACCCGAGAACATCGCCCGCGCAGGGCGCTCGGACAACGCATGGAAGCTAGCGCTTGACTCGCTGCGGGAGCGGACCGTCCGCCGGTAGCTCCCGCGCTCCACCCGCCGTCAACCTCCGGGGCTATGGCCCCGGCCCCGGGAGAAAGCCCATCGGCCGCCCGGGCAACTTGGAGCTCCATGCACAGCCCAATTAGCAGGCCTTCGAAACTGAAAAGGTCGTTGTCGTTCCTGGCGCTCGCGCTGATGGCGCTGGGGGCGGCCCTCGCCGTGCTCAGCCTGGCCTCGCCGGCAGCCCACGCCACGCCGGCGCCCCCACCTGGCCTCCCACCCGCGGCCACGACGACGACGGCCGCCATTTCCACCGACCGCTCCCCGACCAACTCCCCCGATTCCGCTGGCTACACGAGCGGCGGATCCAGCACCGGGCTGCCCCCGGTCACGGCCTCGCCGCCTAGCGCCCCGGCGTCGCCGGCGACCCCGGCCTCGAGCGGGGCGCGGCCAGGCGGCACGGTGTCGGTGAACCTGGGCGGCTCGCTCGCCAAGCCGAGCGAGAGCATCACCATAATCATCGCCCTGACGCTCCTGGCGGTGGCGCCCTCGATCCTCATACTGCTCACCAGCTTCACCCGCATAATCATCGTGCTGTCCCTCACCCGCCAAGCCCTCGGGCTCACCAACGTCCCGCCCAACCAGGTCTTGGCCGGCTTGGCCCTGTTCCTGTCGCTTTTCATAATGTCGCCGGTCATAAGCCAGGTGAACCACGACGCCGTCCAGCCCTACATGGCCGGCAAGATCACCGCCCAGCAGGCCTACACCGAGGCCCAGGCCCCGATCAAGAAATGGATGCTGGACCAGACCAAGGCCGACGACCTCGCCCTGTTCGAAAAAGGGCACAAGCCGGCGTCGCCCGAGGCCGTGCCAATGGCAGCGGTGGTGCCCGCTTTCGCTCTCTCGGAGATAAGGACGGCGTTCATCATCGGCTTTGTGATATTCGTGCCGTTCCTGGTGATCGACCTGGTCGTGAGCGCCACCCTCATGTCGCTCGGCATGATGATGTTACCGCCCACGCTCGTCTCGCTGCCTTTCAAATTGCTTTTGTTCGTCCTGGTAGACGGCTGGGCGCTCGTCGTCCAGTCGCTGCTAACAAGTTTCCACCACTGACCCCGGAGCCTCGACCATGAACGACGCCGACGTCATCGAAATAGCCGTCCGCATGTTGACCGTGACGGGGGAGCTAGCCGCCCCCATGCTGGTCACCGCGCTCGCCGTCGGGCTGGCGATATCGCTCATCCAGTCGGTCACATCGATCCAGGAAGTGACCCTCACGTTCGTCCCCAAGATGGCCGGTGTGGCCCTAGCCATAGTCCTGTCCGGCCACTGGATGCTGGACACCCTGGTCGGGTTCACCAACCAGCTGTTCGAGATGATCCCTCAGCTGGTGGGCTCTTAGCGGGCCGGGCCGGGGCCGGGGGTGCGGAAGATGGACGGCGCATGAGCTTGCAATTCGGGGCGGGCACATTTTTTGTGTTCATGTTCGCGCTGGTGCGGGCGAGCGCCTGGCTAACCTTCGTGCCCCCCTTTTCCTCCGGCGTCATACCCCCGGTCGTGCGCCTGGGGCTGGCCGCCGCCCTGGCGCTCGGGGTGACGCCGCAACTGGCCGCCGCCCATCTCGGCCCCGGCGCCGACATGGCCTCGACCGTCTCCTCGCTCAGCACGGCCGGGTTCGTGTCCGGCCTGGTAGTGCAAGCGGTTATCGGGAGCTTGCTCGGGTACATCACCTCGCTCCTGCTGTCGGTGCTGAGCGCCGCTGGCGCCCTCACCGACATGACGAGCGGCCTTTCCGCCTCGACCACTTTCGACCCGATCAGCGGCACTGTCAACCCGGTGACGGCCAACACCTACAACGTGCTCATGACGACCCTGCTGTTCTCTACCGGCGGCTACCTGCTCATCGTGAAGGGGTTCATCACCTCCTTCCAGGCGGCGGGGTTGGCAGGCAAGACGCTCAAGCTGCTGGGGCCGGCGCTCGTATCGGAGATCGGGTACTTCTTCGTCGCCTCGGTGGAGATCGCCGCTCCCGTGCTCGGGTGCATGTTCCTCGCCTACGTGGCCCTCGGGCTCCTCACCCGGAGCGCCCCCCAGCTCAACGTGATGTCCCTCGGCTTCGCCCTCAACATCGCCCTGGCCCTCGTCGTCGTTGCCGTCTGCCTGCCGCTGCTGCCAGGGGCCGTCACCACCCTGGTCGACCGGGCGGTCAGGGACACCCTGGGCCTGCTCGGCATAGGGGCCTGAGGCTGCCCGGCAGCACGAGCGCGGGCGAGCAAGGAAATGGCGGGCGAGGACAAGCACTCCAGGACAGAAAAACCCACTGCCCGGCGCAAGCGGGAAGCCCGCCGGGAAGGTACGGTGGCGCGCACCCCCGAGGTGGTCACCTGGCTCGCCATCCTGGCCGGGAGCTACCTGGTCCAGCACACCTTCGAGGCCACCTGGGCGCTCGTGTACAAGCTCTGGGACGAGATCTCCGGCTCCATGGCCCACCCCAGCGTGGCCACCGACATGGCTATCGCCCGCTCGGGGGCCGAGGGGGCGCTGTCCGCCCTCGCCCCCGCCCTCCTCGCCACCATGGTCACCGCCCTTTTGGTCAACCTGGCCCAAACCCGGGGCCTGGTGACCTTCGGCCCTTTGAAGCCGACTCTTTCCCGCCTCAACCCGAAGAACGGCCTGAAACGTCTCTTTTCTCCCCGCTCGATCTGGGAAGTTTCGAAGCAGGTGGTGCGCGTCGGCCTGCTCGGCCTCGTGGCATGGGAGACGGTCTACGGCCTGCTCCCGGTCTTTCGAGCCGATGGCCCCCTTTCCTCGACCGCCGTCGCTTCGCTTGTGGCCGGGCGGGCGCTCTCGTTGACTCGGGAGGTGGCGGCCATAAGCCTCGTGCTGGCAGCGCTCGACTACATAGTCCAGTACCGCAAGGTTTCCCGGGACCTCCGCATGACCCGCGAAGAGGTAAAAGAGGAGACAAAGTCGAGCGAAGGAAACCCTCTCGTGCGGGGCCAGATCCGTCGCCGCCAGCGCCAGATGGCCCGAAACCGCATGATCGCCGCCGTCGCCGGGGCCGACGCTGTCGTTGTGAACCCCACACACTTCGCCGTGGCCCTGCGCTACGTCCGGGGCCAGGGCGCGCCCAAGGTCGTGGCCAAGGGCGCCGACTTCCTGGCCCTGCGCATACGTGAAGAAGCGATGACCCACCGCGTGCCCGTGGTCGAGGACCCGCCCCTGGCCCGCGCCCTCTACGTCGCCTGCGAGCTCGAGCAGGAGATACCAGGCCAGCTCTACGAGGCGGTGGCGCGCCTGCTGACGTTCATCTACGGCCTTCGGGCCACGGGGCGGGCCACCCGCATCGACGGAGCCCCCCTCCGCCCGGCGGTCGGCCTGCTGGCTGGAGGAGTGGGGCCGGCAGGGGCGAGGGCGGCGGCCCGCCTCGGGGCGGGGGCGGCGGCAGGGGCAGGGG
>JBOGGK010000494.1:0-6237 GCA_050744045.1 Acidimicrobiales bacterium
GCATGGCCGTGCTCAACCATCACATCGTGGCCGCCCACAGCACCCGGGCCACGGCGCTGTTCTTCTCCGAGGTCCTCGACCTGGAGCGACCGGTCGAGCTGGGGCCGTTCGTGGTGCTCGAGGTGAGCGGCGACACGACGCTCGACTTCGTGGAGACCGAAGGCGACGTCGCCCCACTCCACTACGCCTTCTTGGTGACCGAGGAAGAGTTCGACGAGATCTTCGCCCGCATTCACGAGCGGGGCCTCACCTACTGGTCCGATCCGCTTCATCGCGATCAAGGCGCCATAACCACTGTGACCCATTGACGGCGTGTGGGTGTCCGGACACCCGTACGGCCGGCTGATCTGAGCACACCGGCGTCGCGCCCACCGTGACCGCCACTGATCGTGAGAGGAGGATGGGATGACGTTCACCGACCAAGAGATCGCCTACCTCGGGTCCCAGAGTCTCGCCCGCCTGCCCACCGTCGATTCACGGGATGCACTCGATCGTTTGGCGAACGGTCCGGGGCCCGATCCGGACTTCGCAGCCGACCTGGAGGCGGTTCTCCGAAGCGTCGGCGGCGTGCCGCTCGTCCCGTGGGCACCCTCTTAGACACCACCGTCTTCATCGATCTCGAGCGGGCGGTACGGAGACTGCCGCCCGAGGATCCGATGGGTGAAATCGGCCGGTGCCTGGAGACCCAGCTGGCGCCAGCCGAGGAGGTGGGCATCGCCGCGATCACGGCCTCGGAGCTGCTGCATGGCGTTCACCGAGCCAGCCCGAAGCACCGTGGCCGCCGTGAAGCGTTCGTCGAGTCCGTCCTCGCCGCCTTTCCCCCATGGCTTTCGATCTGCTGTGCGCTCGGGCCCATGCTCGTCTTTGGGCTGATCTTGCCGTCGCCGGGATCGACGTTGGAGCGCACGATCGGTTGGTGGCCGCTACGGCCATCGTTGCGGGCTGGCGGGTCGGCACGGCCAACGTCCAACACTTCAGGCACGTGCCGGGTGTTGAGGTTGTCGCGCTCCACCTGTCGGCGTAGGAGGTGGCATGGAGTCGTACCTGTTCCTGCTGCCTCGCCCTTCCCCGAGAAGCTTCTGGAGCTATCAGCGATTATCGGTGAAGTCCCCGAAGCGCCTCCGATATTGAGCAGGCGGCCGCTATGGCGCCGCCATATGCAGGCGCAGCTACCAGCACCTTCGCTCGATCAGAGGCGCGAATGCGCGCAAGCTAGCGATGTCACCTTTACCCTTCACTTTGGATCTTCGCGCCTTGGGGCAGGACTGTCCTGGGCTTCCATGCCGTTCCGTGATGCCCTGACGGGGTTATCCGCAGGGTTTATCGACGCGATTATCGACGCCTGATCACCCTGCCCTACGCAGCCCCATGCGCGAAGTCGTCCCGCTGCACCGCCCGCACGCTGAGGCTCCGCGAGAGGCGTGCTCGGAGGCGCGCATCGTGCCCCGCGTTGCCCTACTCAACGAGATGACGAGAGGTCGCCCGGACTCTGCTAAGTCGCGTGGCGTTCGCCGACGAGCACGATCAATCGGAGTGCCGCCCATGTTGGCCTCCAGGCACGCCATGGTCCGCCGGGCCGCTACCGGGAATGCGGCTTACATCGCGGCGAACCGATGGAGTACTCGATCGTTGCTCGGTCACTGAACCTTGCAGTGCTACGGCTCGACTCGCTCAAGGGCACGCCCGTCGGGCAGGGCTCGGCCACTGAGCAGCGCGACCAGGCAGCCGCTGTCTGCTCGCAGGGTGTTGCCGTTGCCCCAGCTCCAGTCAGTGTCAGTGGCCTCGAGGCGGATACCTGCGAGGTCGACGCCGAACCACCCGCCGTTGGCGGAGGTGAGCTGGCCCAGGACGGCCAGCACGGCTTCTTTTGGTGCGACCGGCTCGCAGTCCAAGGGGATGGTGACGTCGAGAGAGTGGATGACAGCGTGGCCGAGCGCTGCTGCTTCACCGCCGCCAGGCGGTTGCCACTCGTGCAGGAGAGGGGCGCGCAGCGCGTCCAGGTGGTCGGCGAGCGGCAACGAGGCATCGCGTGACGCCACGGTGTTCGAGAGCACGGTGAAGTCCCCGCCCGACGCGGCCATCTCGGCGCCGAAGTCCTCAGGGGTGAGACGTGCCGGCATCGTCACGTGGGAGATGACGTGTCGCACCTGCCATCCCTCGCACAGCGACGGGGCGTCCCAGACCTCGGTGGGCGAGCCGGCCAGCAGGTCGGCAAGACCCTCGTAGGTGGGGGCCACGAAGGGCTGTAGCTCGGTCATGTCTGCTCCTTGGCGATGAGGTGTGCGAGGTGCTCTTCGAGTTTCTCGAGAGAGCTAGGGAACCCGGCGCGAGCTTCGGGCGAGCGCATCGCCTCGGGCACGTGGCGTTGGAAGATGACGACTTCGATGCGCTCGTCGCCCAGGTCGGTGAGCGTGCCCGTTTGTGCTGCCGCTTGCCGGCTCGACCCAGGAGAGCCGCTTTGGCGCAACAACCTCGGTAAACGTTGCGATCACCCGGTAGCTCCCGGTAGCTTCCGTGGTCGCCGACCATCAGGGTCTCGAACCGACCGAGCCGGGACACCGCCATCTCCAAAGCCTGCGGTTCCAGTCGGCAAGGACGGGTCTGGCGGTGTCGGCTACGGCGGACGATGCCGCAGCGTTCGAGCACCCCGATGTGTCGCGAGACGGCCTGCGGGGTCATCGGGTAAGGAGCTGCGAGCTCCTTGACGGTGGCCTCGCCCTTGGAGAGCCGGGCCACGATGTCGCGCCGGGTGTGGTCGGCGAGCGTCGCGAACATGGCGTCGAGTTGCTCCTCGTCAAAGGCGGTCATCCCGAGATTACTAGAGCACAGCCTTGATCAATCGTCAGCTCCAACCCGCCCACTCGGTGGTCTGGTCGACCGCGTCCCTCGTGCGTAGGCACGGGCGCCTGATCAGCGGCTACGCGTCCGGGCGTTCTTCCGAGATGCGCGTTTCTCGGGCCGATTTCTGGGGCCTTATCAACTCTGGCCTGGCGTGCGTATGCAGGGTGGCGCGGCGGGTGGGCTCAAACGCCGCCCGGTTCGCGGGGGCGATCACGAGGTGGGTGCCATTGCATAGGACTGCACAGCACAGGGCTGCACAGGGCATGCGTACACGGCGCACTGCTCACGCGCGGTGGACCTCCTCGCGCTCGTCAAGGGTCAAGGCGGGCTTAGGAGTGGTCTTTCCGGCCGCCAGGCGGACGCGTAGTCACGTGGCTTTCACAGCGGGAGCTCCGGTTCCCGTCTGGTAGGCGTTCCTGGCATGGAAGAAGCCGCATGCCTCTTATGAGGAGAGAAGCGCCTAGGCCGTTCCCGAGACAAGCTCGGGATCGGGGGCCCGTCGGTCTTCACCCCACGCCAGCCAGCGGACGCGTCCGGTCTCGATCGCGCCACTGAACCCACCGGGCGGATGGTCGGCGAGCTCCAACGCAAGGCGGGGCCATCGACTTGCGACCCGAGTTGGCTGGGCGCCGGGGCCTGCGTGCTGGCGGGGAGATCGGGACGCCCGTTCACCGCGACTCGGCCCGAGCCACGCCGAGCACCTCGGCGGCCGGGGGACGGTCGTCTGGCGAACGCGGTCGCCACAGCTTGACCACCGTGCCGTCCATCATGACGGCGTCACCGCCGAGTTGGTGGGTGTCCTCCTCGGGCATGACGAGGTGCTGACCGCGGGCGAGAGCCCGGGCGTAGATGGCCAGGGTCCGCGGCGAGTAGACCCGCCACCACGGAGCTCGTCCTATGCCGAGGCGCTCGTAGAGCCGGCGGTCGGGGTCCGAGAGGACCCGGCCGGTCCAGCCGAGGTGGCCGGCGATGGCGGCGAGCCGGTCGGCCGGGCTGAACCCGACCACCACCAGGCCGATCCCTGGATCGTCGTGGAGGGAGTGCACCTCGACCAGGTGCTGCTGGCAGGGGAGTCAGTGACGGTGTCGGAGCAGCACCAGGACCTGGACTCCGCCCAGCGCGCCGAGCGCCAGCGCGTTGCCGCCCGGCTGGAGCAGTGTCAGGTCGCTGACGTCGATGGCGATGGGTTCGGCGATCGGCATGGGATTGTTTACCTCCCTCGGTGGTATACGGTCGGCGTCACGTCGGCTGGTCCCGTCGTCTCGCAGGGGACGCCGCTCGTCCCACCGCGAGGCTACGGCAGGTGGGCCGGGGCCAGCTTGGTGACCGGAGTGCCGAGCCTTGGACGGCACCGTCGACTACCCGACGAGCGGCGCGAGCTCGGACAGGGTCCGTACGGTGTGAAGCGGCGGGCGGAAATAGCGGGGGTAGGGTCCGGCGCGGCGGCCGGCCCCGCAGGTTCGCATGCCAGCGCGCTGGGCATCGTCGATGTCCCAGGGGTGCACGGCCACGAGCAGCCTCTCCGCCGGGCCCACCGAGCAGGCCTGCGCCGCGTAGGCGTAGGCGCCCGGCGCCGGAAGGACGCGCACGGTGTCAGGTACCTCGGGATGCAGCCCGAGGGAGCCGAAGCCCTCCGTCACCTCGTCCACCGTGGCGTCGAGGTCGGTGGTGAGCGCCAGGTCGGACAACACGGCGCGCAGCGGGTCCGTGCCGAGCAGGCTGAAGCGTTCGTTTGCGCCGGCCGCGGCCAGGGCGAACCCGTCACGCAGCAACGAGGCTAACCACACCTTGGCCGCCAGCTCCGGCGCGCCTACCTCGGCCAACCGGCGGGCCAGCGGGTCCATGTCCGAGAGCGTCTCATTGACGTCGAAGACCACGACAGCCGGCGTCGTCATGCCCGACGAGCTCGCCGGGGCGAAGGGATGGGAGGACGCTCCCGCCCCCGCCCAGCGAGACGGGTCATCGAGGCCGCGGGGCAGATCGAGCTCCCCGACAGCTCGGCGAACCTCGCCAACAACCTCATGCACTGGGGCTACGGCATCGCTGGGCGGCCGCCTTCGGAGTGCTCGCCGGCTCGGCTCGCACGGTGGATCTGTGGTGGGGGCCGCCGTTCGCCACCGCGGTGCCTTCTCCGACTATGTCGTGCTACCGCCGACGGGCCTGTACCGGCCGACCTCCGCTTACCATGCCAAGACCCTGGGCAAGGACTGGGGCGACCACCTCCTCTACAGCACGACGATGGGGGCGGTGCTGTGCGCTCTGATTCGCTGGTGATCGGCCGCCAGTCCGGCGCCACGCCGAGATCCCGCCCCGCGGCCGGTTACCGGCGTTCGCCCACAGTGGCGAGACCGGGCCGGCGATCGGGCAGGGAGGGTTGTCGCCTCGCTTCGGCCCCGAGCACCCGCCGAGCGGTCTCGTCTCGCCGGTACCGCCGTGGTGCCTGCTCGCGGAGCGCCGGTGGTGCTGTCCCCTCGCGGAGAGGGCGTAGGGAATGGATCGCTTCCTCATCGGGTTCCTCGGTCGTGAGCGTGCGTGCCAGGTGGAACGGGGTGACGGTGGCCGAGAGCGACCGCACCGTGGTCGTCGAGGGCAACCACTACTTCCCGCCCGACACAGTCGACCGTCGGTACCTGCGGGAGAGCGAGACCCACACCCGCTGCCCGTGGAAGGGACAGGCCAGCTACTACGACGTGGTGGCCGACGGTTCGGTCAACCCCGACGCCGCCTGGTACTACCCCAAGCCCTGGCCCCTCGCCCGCAGGATCCGTGACCACGTCGCCTTCTGGCACGGGGTCGACGTAGAAGACGTAGAAGAGGTCTCCGCTGCGCGCTGAGGGAGGTCACCTCGGTCGCCCGGACGCTGCGCCGGACGGGACCGGCCCTGTCGCGCGCCCCGTTCCTGACCCGGCTCCGGCCCCGGCCCCCTGCGTCAGTGACCACTCCAAAGCCGTCACCGTCTACTGGCGGCCCAGCTGCCCCTCTTGCGCCGGCTTGCGGAGGGGGGTGCGGCGCGTCGGTCTTGCCAGCAGCGAGGTGAACATCTGGACCGACCGGACAGCCGCCGCCACCACCGTGCGGGCCCTGGCCGGCGGCTCGGGTCGATCAGCGCCTTCTGGGCCGTCGCCGGGCCGGACGCTCAGCTCCGCCCTGCACGTCCTCCAGTGGGTGGCCGTCGTCGCCCTGGTGGCGGCGAGCATCGCCGTCGACCGCGCCGGGCATGCGGCGGCGAGCCGCGCCCTCGACGGCGTAGCGCTCGGCGTCTTCGTGGTCGCCTGGGCACTGCGCCGGCGGGTCCAGCGAGAGGCTGCGCGGTGACCGGGACCGGCTCCGCCCGTGCCGCGGGTGCCGAGCGAATGGTGCTCGACGGCGGCGACCGAGTCGCCCTCCGGGCATACC
>JBOGGK010000495.1:0-4511 GCA_050744045.1 Acidimicrobiales bacterium
GCCGTAGCCGCCCGGCCCCGAGGCAGGCGCCGGCATCGGTGGCAACCCCGCCGAGCGGGCAAAATCGTCGGCACCGGCCCCAGCCAGCAAGATGGGGGCGCCGGCACCCAGCCCGGCGCGCCCGTCGCCTGTCCCACCGGGGAGCTGAGCACCGGCGAGGGCCACCCGCACCGGGTTGGCCGCCCAGGTCATGGCGCAGGCCCCGCTGGCCCGGCCCGAGGCGCCATCCATCACGGCGGCGTCGGTCTCGACGGCGCCGTCGGTGGTGGGAACTGAGCCCCGCCCGGCGTTGAAGACGCCGCTGTCTTCCAGGCACGCCACGGCCTCGACCACCGCTGCTAGGGCCGGCCCCCCGCCGTCCAGGGCCCGCCACCCCACCTCCAGGGCGGCAGTCAGCGCCCGCTCCAGGCCCGCCCTCGCCTGCGCGCCGCCTCGGCGGAGGACGTCGAAGGTCCCGGCACCCCCGTGGAGCACAAGCGCCGGCCGGCTCAATCGGCCGGTCTCGACGCCCACTTGGGCCTTCGCCGGGAGAGAGCGCTCCACCCGCCGTCCCGTCAGCTCCGCGGCCCGGAGGCGGAACGCGACCGGGACACGTCCCTCGGCTCGGGGACGCGGCGCAGCACCCTGGCCAGGCGACGGGGTAAAGCGCTCCGAGAGCAATCCCAGCGCCCGAGCCGCCCCGTCGCCCTCGAGCTCTTCGTAGGTGCCCTGGATTATCACGCTGCGCCACCCGCCCGCCGGCAGGTACTGGTCGACCTCGAAACAGACGGCCGGGTTGCGGCGCATCATGGCTACTTTCTGGCCTTCGACCGAGTAGACGTAGGCGCACTCACCGTCCCAGGCGTAGATGACAGGGACGACGTAGGTAGCACCGTCGAAATGGCAGCCGACGCGGCCCACTACCTGTTCGCGCAGGAAGGCGTCGGCTTCTTCACGCGACATTTCCAGGATCATCTCGCCATTTTCCCACTGTTCCCCGGCCCGGCGGCGAGCCGGCGGGCCGCCGGGCCACGGTGCACGGGGCGGGTTGGACCGTCCCGCGGCCCGGGGCGGCAAGGCCAGGCGGGGGCGGCCGGCCTGGCCGCCCCGGCCATACCGGCGCCGCCCGGCACCACCCCAGGTCCAGGGTCCACCGCCCCTGTCGCCGCCTTTTGTACGCTCGGGGCAGTGCTCGCAGTCCATGCGCTCTGGCTCCCCAGAGGTAGTGGCCAGCTACTGCTGTGGGGCGAGGACAGTGAAATGCCGCCGGCCGGCCCACCGCCCCGGGGCCGCCGCCCCGCAGCCCCCCGGCCGCTCCCCCACCCTTTCGCGGCGGCGGCTGAGCAGCTGGCCCCGGCCCTGGCCGAGTCCGGCAACGGCACCGCCCTCGCCTTGAAGGAGGCCGTCCGCACCGAGGCGGTGGTCTGGCTCCCCGGGGTGCAACATGCGCCCGAGGCGTCGGCCCAGCTCATCCGCGCCCACGACGAGGCAGCCGGGCCCGGCGACCCCCGGTGGGGCCGGCACCCCGGCCTGTGGCCCTTCCGGGTGCCCGCGCTGGGGCTGGCAGCCAGCCCGGCGCTCGACGCCGTGCTTGCCCTGGCCGACCACCAGTCGCCCGAGCTGGTACCGGGAGCATCTGTACGCGTGATGGCGACCCTGGCCGGGCTCGCCCTCGAGGTCGTCGGCGGCGGCCGGGCCCTCCCCGGTCTGGTCGGCTCGGCCCCCGGCCATTACCTGGCGAGGTGGGCGCCCCTGGGCGGGGGCCACGACGAGGAAAGGTTGCGCCTCCTCGCAGTTTCGCTCCCCCCGCTCTGCCGGGCGCTCGACAGCGGTGGGCCGCGGGGGGAGACCTTCGCCGGCGAGGGCCCGGAAAGCCTCCTCCGCCACGCCCTGGAGGCATTCGTGGACACGGCCTGCCGCGACGCTCTCGGCCGGGCCAAGCGCTCCCTCCTCGCCTTGCCGGCCCGCCCGGGCGGCCGTAACCGCCCGGCCGCCGAGGCCTGGCTGGCTGCCCTGGCAGGCCCCGAGCCCGAAGTCGACGCCGACCCGGGCGAGCTGGCCAAGCTCGAGCGGCTCATCGGCGAATGGCGGGCGGGAGCGCTCGGCCGGGGCGGCCCATGGCGCCTGTGCTTCCGCCTGCGAGAGCCAGAGGGCCCCGCCGGGGGCGAGGCGGAGGAGGGCGAGAGCGGCGACCGTGCTGGGCAGCCAAGCCCGCGAGCTGAGACCACCTGGCGCGTCGAGCTCCTGCTGCAGGCGACCGACGACCCCAGTTTGGTGATCGCCGCCGAAGAGGTATGGCGTTGCGGCGCGGCCCTACGCCGCGCCGCTCGGGTCCTGGAGGCGCCCCACGAGGTCCTCCTGGCCGAGCTGGGGCGCGCCCGCTGCGCCTACCCAGAGCTCTCGGGCGCGCTCCGCCTCGCGGCGCCCACGGCGGTGGAAACCGACGTGGCGGGGGCGTACAGGTTCCTTTCCGAAGTGGCGCCGGCGCTCGAGGTCGCCGGCTTCGGGGTCCTCCTCCCCGCCTGGTGGCGGCACCCGTCCTCGCGCCTGGGGGCCAAGCTGCGGGCCCGGTCCAATGCGTCCGGTGCTCACGGAGGTGGGTTGCTCGACGAAGGCACACTGTGCCAGTTCGACTGGCAAGCGGCCATCGGCGACCAGGACCTTACCCTGCGCGACCTCGAGGCGCTCGCCCGCTTGAAGGCCCCGCTCGTACAGGTGAGAGGGCGCTGGCTCGAGCTGCGCCCGGGCGAGGCGGCGCGCCTCGCCGAGTGGGTGCGTTCAGGACGGCGGGAAGCCGGGGCGGGGCGGCCGGCCATGACCGTACCCGAACTACTCCGAGCGGCCGCCGGCGTGGACGAGACGGTGGCCGGGGTGCCGGTCGTCGCGGTCGAAGCGGACGGCCTGTTGGGGGCGTTGCTGCGCGGCGAACTGGAGGACCACCTCCTGCCGGTCGGCACGCCCCCCGGCTTCGCCGGCCGGCTGCGCCCCTACCAGGAGCGGGGCGTCGCATGGCTGGAGCTGCTGGGACGTACCGGCCTTGGCGCTTGCCTGGCCGACGACATGGGGCTCGGCAAGACGGCTATGGTGCTCGCTCTCCTGGCCGGCGAACGGTCCCGGCAGCCTCGAAAAGCGCGGGCGGGCGGTCAACGCCGGCGGCCGGCCCGTAGCCCTACTCTGGTCGTCTGCCCCACCTCGGTCGTAGGCAACTGGAAGCGCGAGGCCGAAAAGTTTGTGCCTGAGCTGAAAGTCATCATCCACCACGGGTCGGGCCGGGCGCGCACGGGGACTTTTTCCAAGCAAATGACAGACGCAGACGTCGTTGTCACCAGCTATTCCCTCGTGGACCGTGACCGGGGAGCGCTGAGCGCGGTGCCCTGGTCCCGGGTAGTGCTAGACGAAGCCCAGAACGTGAAGAACCCCGAGGCCAAGCAGACCAAAGCCGTGCGGGCCCTCGCCGCCCCGCACCGCATAGCCTTGACAGGCACCCCGGTTGAGAACCACTTGGGGGAGCTCTGGTCGATCATGGACATCCTGAACCCGGGGCTGCTCGGGCCGGCAAGCACGTTCCGCGAGGTCTTCGCCCTGCCCATAGAGCGCTACCGCGAGGAGGAACCGGCCGAGCGCCTGCGGGCGCTCACCCGCCCGTTCGTGCTCCGCCGCCTCAAGACCGACCGCACCATCATCACCGACCTGCCGGACAAATTGGAGATGAAAGTCTTCTGCACCCTGACCCGGGAGCAAGCAACGCTCTACCGGGCGGTGGTGGACGAGATGCTGCGGCGCATCAACGAGGCCGACGGCATGGAACGCCGGGGCCTGGTGCTCGCCACCATGCTCCGGCTGAAACAGGTCTGCAACCACCCCGCTCATTACTTAGGCGACGGCTCCGCGCTGGCCGGGCGGTCAGGCAAGCTCGAGCGCACGATCGAGCTCCTGGACGAGGTGATGCAGGGTAGTGAACGGGCTTTGGTTTTCACCCAGTTCGCCGAAATGGGCGCGATGCTCCGCTCCCATGTGCAGCAACGCCTCGGGTGCCAGGTCGCCTTCCTCCACGGCGGCGTGGCCCGCAGGCAACGTGACGCCATGGTCGACAATTTCCAGTCAGGTTCGGGCGCGCCAGTGATGGTGCTCTCGTTGAAAGCGGGCGGCACGGGGCTTAACCTCACTGCAGCGAGCCACGTGCTGCACTTCGACCGGTGGTGGAACCCAGCAGTCGAAAACCAAGCTACAGACCGCGCGTTCCGCATCGGCCAGCGGCGAAATGTCCAGGTGCGCAAGCTGGTTTGCACGGGCACTTTGGAGGACCGCATCGACCAGATGATCGAAGCCAAGCGTGAACTGGCCGAGCGTATCGTCGGCGCCGGCGAGGCGTGGCTCACAGAGCTGTCGACCGCTGAACTGGCGGACGTTTTCCGCCTCTCGGCGGAGGCGCTGGGGTGAGCACGAGGCCAGCGGGGAAGCCGGGCCGGCGAGCGGGCGGGGCTGGGCGGCCCGGCGCCGGGGGCGGGGCTGGGCGCGTGGGCGCCCGGGGC
>JBOGGK010000496.1:0-6661 GCA_050744045.1 Acidimicrobiales bacterium
TGGTGGGGATCGCCGACCCGCATCTCGAGGAGGCGAACGACTGGCGGGGCGTCCTGCCGGCTCCGATAGAGGAACCGGGGCTGCCGATAGAGGGGGTGAGTCTGTCAGCTCAGCTATTGCAGGCGGAGCTGGACGCGTTCGCCGCTGCCTGCCACAGTGGTGTTCCGCCGCTGGCGGGCGTGCGCCACGGCTACGAGGTGGTACGGATACTGGAGAGTCTGGCGGTCTCCGCCCGCCATGGAGGCAGCGTCGTCTCCCTCGGTCGCCCGGCGTCTTCTGGCTCGGACCGCCGCGCGTTCGAGCCGGCGGCAGCAGGGGTGTGAGACCGACGTGCTAACCGATCGGGCCGTGCCGTTCCTGGACCTCGTCCGGCTGCACCGCAGCGTGCACGATGAACTGCTCCGCGCGTTCGAAGCGGTGGTGGGCGCCGCGGACTTCATCTCCGGACGCAGCCTTGTGTCGTTCGAGGAAGCCTTCGCCCGTGCCCATCACCGGGGCGGCGCGGTGGGCTGCGGTTCGGGTACGGATGCCCTGGCGCTGGCTTTGCGCGCCCTCGGAGTCGGTCCCGGTCAGGACGTGGTGGTGCCGGCAATGACTTTCGTGGCCACCGCCGAAGCGGTGCTGCACGTGGGAGCGCGGCCTGTGCTCGCCGACGTCGACGGGGTTTCGCTGCTGCTCACGCCGGAGACCGTGGAGGCCGCCTCCACGCCGCAGACCACCGCAGTGGTGCCGGTCCACCTCTATGGCCACGCGGTCCCCTTCTCCAGCCTTCAGACCTGGCGGCAGAAGGGCCTGCTGGTGGTCGAGGACGCCGCGCAAGCGCATCTGGCGTCGTGGCGAGGGCGTGCGGTCGGGGAGGTCGGCAACGTCGCCTGCTTCTCCTTCTATCCTGGCAAGAACCTCGGCAGTCTCGGCGACGGGGGCATGGTCGTCAGCGACGACCTGCGCTTGCTCGACCAGGTCCGCCGCCTGGGCGACCACGGTCGCACGTCTAAGTACCTTCACGAGGTCCCGGGATGGGGCACGCGCCTGGATGGGCTCCAAGCCGCGTTCCTCGACGCCAAGCTGGCTCACCTGCCGGAGTGGACGCATGCGCGCCGGCGGCTGGCGGACATCTACCGCCTCCGCCTGGAGGGCGTCGACGGCGTAACGCTCGTTCCGTGGGAGGACGGCGCTGTCCATCACCTCCTGGTGGCAAGGGTGGCCGACGGCCACCGTGACGCGCTCCTCTCCGCCCTCCGAAAGCGCGGGGTGCATTGCGGCATGCACTACCCTATCGCCCTCTCTGACCTACCTGCGCTGAGTGCCTGGAGAAGGCCCTGCCCCGAAGCGGAGCGGGCGGCGGGGGAGGTGCTGTCCCTCCCCATGGATCCACTCATGACCGAGGAGGAAGTTGACATGGTCAGCGACGCCGTCAAGGCTGCGCTCGACGAATGCCGGGCCTCTCGCAACGGAGGCCGGCGTTGAAGGTGGCCATCCTCGCCGGGGGCGTCGGTAGCCGGCTTTCGGAGGAGACGGTGCACCGGCCGAAACCCATGGTCGAGATCGGCGGCCGGCCCATCTTGTGGCACATCATGAAGCACTACGCCGGCGCCGGTTTCAGCGACTTCGTCATCGCCCTCGGCTACCGCGGCGACCAGATCAAGAGGTACATGGTTGACTTCTGCTCCCTCACGGGTGATCTGACTGTCCGCACCGGGGAGGGCAGCTGCGAACGCCATCGCGGGCAGCGGGACAGCTGGACCGTGGACCTGATCGACACCGGTCTCCCTACCGCTACGGGTGGCCGGGTCAAGCGGCTGGCGCCCTACCTCGGCCGCGGTACCTTCATGCTCACCTGGGGCGACGGCGTCTCCACAGTGGACCTGCACGCCCTGCTGGCGTTCCACCGCTCGCACGGCCGGCTGGCGACCATCACCGCGGTGCGGCCGCCGGCCCGCTTCGGGCACCTCGAGCTGGAGGACGACTCGGTCGTCGAGTTCTCGGAGAAGCCTCAGATCGGCGAGGGCTGGATCAATGGCGCCTTCTTCGTCCTTGAGCCCCAGGTGCTCGACTACGTCGACGGCGACGACGTGGCCTGGGAACGCCAGCCCCTCGAGCGGCTGGCCAAGGACGGCGAGCTCAAGGCCTACCGCCACACCGGCTTCTGGCAGTGCATGGACACCCTGCGCGACAAGGTACTGCTCGAGTCGCTGTGGGAGACTGGCGTCGCTCCCTGGAAGACGTGGGAGGACTAATGGACGGGAGGTGCCGGTCCTGCGGTTCGGCGAGCCTGCGTCTGTTCCTGTCCCTCGGCAAGATGCCGCTCGCCGACGCGCTGCTCGACGCCGACCAGCTTCACAACGCGGTGGAACGCTACCCCCTGGAGGTGGCCTTCTGCCCTGCGTGTTCACTGGTGCAGGTCCTCGAGGACGTGCCACCGCAAAAGCTCTTCGTCGACAACTACCTGTACTTCTCGTCGTGCTCCCCCGCGCTGCTCCGCCACAACCGCGAGCACGCCCTGTCCCTCGTCGAGTCCGGGAGGCTTGAGGCGGGGGACCTGGTGGTGGAGATCGCCTCCAATGACGGCTACTTCCTGCGCAACCTGAGCGCACTGGGTGTAGACGTGCTCGGCATCGACCCCGCTCCCACGCAAGCCACGGCGGCTGAGGCGTGCGGCGTGCCGACCCTGCGGGACTTCTTCGGGCTCGACCTGGCCCGACACCTCCGACAAGAGGGCCGGCGGCCCAAGGTGATCGTGGCCAACAACGTCATGGCGCACGTTCCCGACCTCAACGGTTTCGTAAAGGGCATCGCTACCCTTCTCGCCGACGACGGAGTGGCGACGATCGAAAACCCATCGGTCGCCGAGCTGGTGGAACGATGCGCCTTCGACACGATCTACCACGAGCATCACTCCTACTTCTCGTGCAACTCTGTCGACGCGCTGGTCCGTCGCCACGGTCTGTTCCTCAACCACGTCGAGTACTTCCCGGAGCTCCACGGAGGGACGCTGCGCTGGAACGTGGGCCACCACGACCACCCCTCGCCGGCGGTGGCCGAGCACCTTCGACGAGAAGCGGCGGAGGGGGTCAACACCTTCGCCTACTATGCCGATTTCGCCTCACGGGTGCAGACGGTGTCGGACGCCCTTTTGGCGCTCCTCCTGGGTCTCAAGGGGGCCGGGGCCTCGATCGCTGCTTATGGCGCTGCGGCCAAGGGCGCCACCTTGCTCAACTTCGCCGGCATCGGCTCCGAGCTAATCGACTTCGTGGTCGACCGCAACGAGCACAAGCAAGGGAAGTACCTCCCAGGCGTCCAGATCCCGATCCTGGGAACCGAGTCTCTGGTCCGCGAGCGTCCCGACTACGTCCTCCTGCTGGCGTGGAACTTCAAGAACGAGATCCTGGCCCAGGAGGAGGACTACCGGCGTCGAGGGGGACGCTTCGTCGTACCCGTTCCATGGCCGGAGATCGTCGAGTGACGGCGCCGGCAACATCCTGTCCGAGCTGTGGATCCTCGGCACTGGAGGAGTTCCACCGCCAGGAGAACGTCCCCACCAATAGCTGCCTCTTGCTCCGCACCCGGCCGGAGGCCCTGAACGTCCCCCGAGGCGACATCCGCCTCGAACTGTGCCGGTCCTGCGGCTTCGTTGCCAACACCGCCTTCCGCAGCGGGGCCAGCCGATACGAGTCCTCCTACGAGGAGACCCAGGGCTTCTCACCCCGCTTCCGGGGGTTTGCATGGGATCTGGCACGCCAGTGGGTGGAGGCGTACGACATTCGGGGCAGGGACATAATCGAGATCGGTTGCGGCAAAGGCGAATTCCTTACCCTCATCTGCGAGGCAGGCGCCAACCGAGGCGTCGGCATCGACCCATCTTGGGTAGACGGTCGGATCGACCCGGAACGGACCCGCAACATCACCTTCATCCCCGACTTCTACGGGGAGCGCTTCGCTCACCTACCCGCCGACGTGATCGTTTGCAGGCACACCCTGGAGCACATTCCCGACGTCAGCGCGTTTCTCGGCCTGGTCAGGCGGGTGATCGGAGCCCGGCTGAACACGGTGGTGCTCTTCGAGGTCCCCGACGTGACCCGGATCCTCGAAGAGATCGCGTTCTGGGACGTGTACTACGAGCATTGCTCCTATTTCAGCGTCGGGTCGCTGGTCCGCCTGTTCCGGCGGTGTGGCTTCGACGTGCTCGACGCCCACCTCGAGTTCGACGGTCAATACATCGTTCTCGCGGCCGTTCCTCGACCTCCGAACGCCGACCCCAATGGTCGGGCTCCGAAGGAGATCGAGGGGGAGGACGACCTGGTCCGGTTGACTGAGGGCGCTGCCGGCTGGCGTAGCGGCTATCGGTACCAGGTCGCAAGGTGGCGCGACCTCGTCGAGGCGGCAGCCGCGGGGCGTTCCACTACCGTCATCTGGGGGGCGGGGTCCAAGGGGGTGGCCTTCCTCACCAGCGTCGAGGCCGACAGCGCCGTCGCCGCCGCCGTCGACGTCAACCCGTACAAGCAAGGGATGTACATGGCTGGCACCGGTCACTGCATCGTCGCCCCGGAGCGGTTGGGCGACATTCGACCGGAGACCGTCATAGTCATGAACCCGACCTACCTCGGTGAGATCGGCGCAGACCTCGACTCGAGCGGAGTGGCGGCCAAGCTGCTGGCGGTCTGACGTGGGAGCGCAGCTCTATCGGGGGTATTGACCATATGCCCGCCTGCCCCACATGCGCAGCTCCAGAGGTATCGCAAATCGCCAAGATAGGGCGAGTCCCGGTGGTGACCAACCTCCTCGCCGCTGACCCCAAAGCCGCCCGTGCCGCGCCGAAGGCGGACCTGCGCCTCGGCGTGTGCAGTGCTTGCGGGCTCATCACCAACCTGGACTTCGACTCTACCCTGATCGCCTACGACGAGACCTACGAGGCTTCACTGGAGTGTTCGTCGAACTTCGTCGCCTACTGCGAGGAATTGTGCGAGGAACTGGTCAAGGACTTCGATCTGCAGGGGCGCCAGATCGTCGAGCTGGGCTGCGGCCAGGGCGAGTTCTTGGTCCGCCTGTGCCGGCGCGCCCGGGCAAGCGGGGTGGGCTTCGACCCAAGCTACGCCGGCCCTGCGGTAGAGGGGGACGTGCGCTTTTGTCCCGGTGCCTACCAGGCCGACGGCCTGCGGGCACGACTTGTATGCGCCCGGCACGTCCTAGAGCACGTGCCTGATCCGTTGGCACTCGCTAAGGAAGCGGCCACAATCCTGGAAGGAGCGGGATCAGGGGTATACCTCGAGGTGCCCAACGCCGAGTTCATGGTACGCCGGGCCAGCGTCTGGGATGTGATCTACGAGCACTGCAGCTACTTCACCTCGATCTCGTTGGCCGCCCTGGTCGCCCGTGCAGGGCTGCGGGCTCGCCGTGTGTCGGCCTCATTCGGCGAGCAGTACCTCCAGGTCTTCGCCGAGGTGGGGAAGCCGGCGGCGGGTGAGCCGGCCGATGTCGGAGGTTCCGATCTCGTGGAGGCCGCCCGCCAGTTCGGAGCGGGCTACAGCCGGATCGTGGAAGAGAGGCGCCGGCTTCTGGCCGACCGGCTCGCACAGGGACCTGTTGCCCTTTGGGGAGCGGGCGCCAAAGGCATCCAGTTGCTCAACGTGGTGCCCGGAGGTGAGCGGGTACACCCGATCATCGACCTCAACCCCCGCAAGCAGGGACGCTACGTGCCCGGCACAGCGCAACTTGTCTGCGGCCCGTCGGGCCTGCGGGAGGAGCACCCGCGAACGGTGCTGGTCACCAACTCGCTGTACCTCAACGAGATCCGCCAGGTGCTCGCCCGTGAAGGGATCGAAGTGGAGCTGTTGGTCGTATGAGCGAACCTCTGGTCACAGTCGGCCTGCCCGTGTACAACGAAGAGCGGTACGTCAGCGAGGCGATTGGGGGCATCCTGGGCCAGAGCATGGACGATCTCGAGCTCGTCGTCGCCGACAACGGGTCCGAGGACGCCACTGCTGACATCGTCCGGGAGCTGGCCGCCAAGGACCGGCGGGTGCGCTACCTCGCCAGCCCGGTCAACCGCGGCGCCGCCTGGAACTACAACCGGATCGTGCCCATGGCACGGGGCCGCTACTTCCGGTGGTCGGCCGCCGACGACGTCCTCGAGCCCGGTTATTTAGCGGAGACCGTCAGGGTCCTGCGGGCGGACCCTACCGCGGTGCTATGCCACTCATGGACCGTCGATATCGACGAGGAAGGCAGGAAGCTTGGTCGCCTGGAGTATCCGTGGGACGGTGACGCCCGGTCCGCCGTCGCCCGGTTCCGCAGTGCCCTCCTCGACGCCCACCCGTGCGTGGACACCTTCGGGCTAATGCCCGTAGAGGTCATCCGGGCGGTGGGGCGGGCGGGCGGTCCGTACGGCAACTACTACAACGCCGACCGCGTGATGCTGGCCGACCTGGCCCTCCGGGGGCCGCTTCGCCAGGTCCCGGCGCCACTGTTCCGCCATAGGGAGCACGGCGGCCGGTCCGTCCATCGCTTTCCCCACCGGTACCTGGCGGACACCTGGTGGGACACGGACCGCACGACCCGGGTCACCTTCCCCACCTGGAGGTACGGGGCGGAGGTGGGAGCCCTTCTGCGCCGGGTTCCGATGTCATCCGCCAGCAGGTGGCGCTGCGCGACGGTGCTCGGTCGA
>JBOGGK010000497.1:0-2590 GCA_050744045.1 Acidimicrobiales bacterium
GTGCCCGACGGGGCAGTTGCATAGGGGGCCCCTACAATTGCGACCTCCCCATTGGCTGAGAGGGCGGCGGACCGGCCGAGCTGCCCGGAACCGTTGCCTGTCAAATATGCCGGGTTGGTGAGGTCCCAGCCGCCAGAGCTTTGAGCTTGCGCAGGGCCCGCACCAGCCAACATGGCAGCGATCACCACAAGGCTCGAAAGAGGCGCAGCCGCCGCAGCCACTTTTCGATCAGGAAGGCCCCTCCGATGACCGCTTATTCGCTTGGGCACGCCGGCACTATCTCTGTACGCATTGCTACCAGCTCCCATGATGGGCCCCGCTCCTTCCAGCCCTCCCGCAAGTGGTCGGCGTCGCCGCTGCGATCGGGCCTCGGCTCTCCTGACAAGACGGCGAAGCGACGCCCGAAAGTACCGTAGTGCGAGGATCCGACCGCCCTGTTTTGGTGGTGCGGAAATCGCGACCCGGTTGTGTGCTCACTGTACCGATGCCACTACTTTCTGCGGCATCCGTTATGCGGGTTGCCGGGATGCGAGGCACGGATAGCGCGGGCTCGGAGGCCGTGACAGCGGGGCTGGCGCTTGTCAGGTCCGACTTGAGCGATGCGCAGGCCACACGGGCCCTGTATGCTCGCCTGCCGTGCATTCCCGGGCTTGGGCACAAAGTGACAACCGGTTGGGAACGCGTGAGGGAACGCTCATGACCGCCCGTGCCAGCGCGAGACCTGGTGCGGAGGGTTCCCTGATGGAGCTTTTCGAAGGCAGTCTCGTGCCGAGCGCCCGCTAAGTGCCACTACCAGGGCGTAACGGGGACATGCTGTGGTACCGCCGTTACGGTCTCGACCTGCTCAGCGAGGTGCCTTTTGGCACTGAGGTCAGCGCGCCCGCGAGCGGTGGAGCCGACCTGGTCGTCCGGTACCGCAACGCCGACCCGACTGGGATGACTGCCGACCTCCAAGGTGACCTTACGGGCGAGACGCTGGCCGAGCTTTGGAACGAGGCGGGCAAGCCCGCCTACACGTTGGTCCGTGACGCCGGCGGGTACTGCCTGCGCGTGCACCGGGTGGCGGACTTCGTGATGGACACCGAGGTGTCGCAGTTGTACTGCGAGCCGGTGTCGGGCGCCCCGCCTGGCTTGGCTGAGCTCTTGTTGCAAGCCACCGTGCTCGCGTTCGTGCTCACCTTGAGAGGCCGGTCTGTGCTGCACGCGTCTGCAGTCTCGGTCGCCGGACGGGTGCTCGCCATCGCGGGGCCGGCCGGCAGTGGCAAGTCCACCCTGGCCGCTCTGCTTTGCGCCGGCGGTGCCGCTCTGGTCGCAGACGACTTGGCCTGCATCGAGCACGGCTCGTACGTCGTGGGGACCGGGCCAGGCGCTGAACTGCGGCTGCGCCCAGGTTCAGCGACGGTCGTCGAGCAGTTCTCGGCGCCCCCGTTGACCGAGAAGACGGCCGACATGAGGCTGGCCGTGAGGGCGCCGTCGGCACCCGACGAGGCGGTCCCTCTCGCGGCCGTGCTCTTCCCGGTGCTTTACAGAGGAGAAGGGGCGCTGCGGGCGGAGCGTGCGCAACATGCCCGGGCCGTAGTGCAGCTGGTCCGTGCCGCCCGCATCAGCGGGTGGCGCGACCTGAGCCAGCAAAGGCGCTTTTTCAACACCGTACTGGAGTTGGCGCAAAAGGTGCCGACCTTTTTTGTGCACGTCCCCTGGGCTTCGGTGCCCGCGCCATTGGCCCCTGAGGTCCTCCTCGCCGCGCTCGATGCCGCCGAGGGGGACGGCACCGGTGGGCGCTAGGCCAGCTCCACTGAGCTCGACGCTAGGGTGCCCACAGGCGTCAAAGGTGGAACAAGTCCCGGAGCAGATCCGGTGGTGGCCCGGACAGCTTGACGCCGCTGAGCGCTTCTGAACGACCGGCGCGCAGCTCGGAGGCCACCGCGGCCGACTCGGCTTCGTCCATGACCAAGCCAGAGATGCCTCGTTGAGCTGGTGAAGCGAGCTCGGTCACCCATCGTGACAGCAATGCTCCTGGATCTTGTCCCGGGAAGCGTTGCACCAGGACCTTGTCGACCGAAGCCCGGTCGGGCAGGTTCAAAAGTAGTGCCAGGAACAGGCGGTGCTCGGGATCGGTGAGCAACTGTCTGCGCGCTGAGATCGAGAGGAGGCGCCGCTCGTGGTCGAACGCGCCGAGGAGGGGAGTGGTGACCTGGCCGTGGCGCTTGGCCAACGCATCGAGTACCTGCTGGAAGCGCTCACCTCGGTCTATGTGGGCGAACCAACTCCTGGCCAAGAGGTAGCCCACCCACAGGTCCTCCGCCTCGATGAGTTCGCGGGCCGCTGCGACCCCCGTGCTGGAGTCGAGCTTGGCCAATGCCAGGACGCTTTGAAGGCGGCGCTCGAGCCCGTTGTCGCGGTAGGACCCGTCGTAACCGACCCCCGGGAGGAGGTAGTTGTACTGGGGCTCGTACCTCGGTTGGCCGTAGGTGCGGACTACCAGCGTCACCGAGGGCCGCTCGAGGTGGAACAAGCCGTGTCTAAACGCGCTGCCGGGCTCGATGGGGCGCACGTCGCCAACGTGTAGCGCCTCTGGCCCGTCCAGCTG
>JBOGGK010000498.1:0-3888 GCA_050744045.1 Acidimicrobiales bacterium
GGGTGGACCAGGTCGAGGCGTAGGTGGCCGAGGAAGAGCTCCTTGGCGAAGCTGGGCTTGGCCCACCCGCTCTCCCTCGCCGCTTCTGCCACTCGGCGCGCCTGTTCACCGGTTACCTGGACGGCGGGCTCGGTAGTCGGGGTCTGGCTCATGGTTACCAGCTTCGCACGCCTGTAGCGTCTATGACGTGACGTTGGGACCGCTCGGCGCCCCTCGGGGCGAGAAGGTGGCGGCTGTGCTGTGGGACCTGGGGGGGGTCTTGTTGGACTGGGACCCGCGCCACCTCTACCGCAAGTTGTTCGGTGCGGACACGGCCGGCATGGAGCACTTCCTCAGCCACATCTGCACCCCGGCTTGGCACGCCGAGCAGGACCGGGGCCAGAGCATCGCCGAGGCGTGCGCCGAGAGGAAGGCGAAGCACCCCGAGTACGCCACCCTGATCGACGCCTGGCGGGAGCGCTCCGAGGAGATGATCGCCGGCGTGGTCCAAGGTAGCGTCGAGCTCCTCGCCGAGGTCAAAGCGGCCGGCGTCCCTTGCTACGCGCTCTCCAACATGGAACGGGAGAATTGGGAACGCAGGCGCCGGGCTTATGAGTTCATCACCTGGTTCGACGGCTACTTCATCTCGGGCTGCGAGGGCGTGATGAAGCCTGACCCCGCCTACTTCGAGCTCGCCCTTGACCACCTCGGGCTCGGCGCCGGCGAGGTCGTCTTCATCGACGACCGGGCCGAGAACGCCCGGGCGGCGGCGGCGCTGGGGATCCCGGCGGTGGTGTTCTCTGACCCGGAGCAGTTGCGGCGCGAGCTAGCCGCCCTGGGGTTGCTGGCCCCGGCCCCCGAGCGTCCCGCTCACCCGGGCCAGGATCTCCCCGAGCACGCCGGGGGCAGTGGCGAAGTTGAGGCGGGCGAAGCCGGGGCCGCCGGGGCCGAAGCTCGGCCCCGGGCTGAGCATGACGCGGGCGTTGCCCACTAGCCACCGGGCGGGGTCGTCACCGAGACCGGCCTGGCGGAAATCCAGCCAGGCCAGGTAGGTCCCTTCGGGCAGCGGGCCCCGGACGCCCGCGGCGCCCCCCGAGCCTTGGAGCCACGCTGCCAAGGCCTCCCGGTTGGCCCGCAGGCGGGCCAGGCACCGTTCGAGCCAGGCATCGCCGGCCGGGGCCCACGCGGCCAGGGTGGCTGCCACCGCGGCCATGCTCACCGACCCCAAAAGATGCGAAGGCAGTTCGCCCAGCCCCGCCCGGGCGCCAGCATGGCCCAGGTGGGCGACCGCGCAGCGCATGCCGCCCAGGTTGAACGACTTGCTGGCCGAGTACAGCGTGACCGTGCGCGCCTCCAGGCTGGGGCCGAGAGATGCAAAAGGGGTATGGGCCCGGCCGGTGAGGGCAAGGTCGGCGTGGATCTCGTCGGAGATGACGAGCAGGTCCCAACGTTCGGCGAGCTCCGCCAGGACCTCGAGCTCGGACCGCTCGAGCACCCGCCCCGTCGGGTTGTGCGGGTTCACGAGGAGGAGCGCCCGGGCGCCGGCGGCGAGGTGCCGGGCGGCGTCAAGGTCGAACTCCCACCTCTTGCCGGCGCCCGTCCCCTCCGGAACCTCCACGGCCGGGACGGCCAGCAGCCGTCGGCCCATCTCGCCCAGCGCCTCGAGCAAGGGCGGGTACGAGGGCGTGAGCAGCAGGACCCCGTCGCCTCGCGAAGTGCCCACATGGAGCAACGCTTGCACCGCCTGGACCACGTCGGTGAAAACCCGGAGCTGTCCAGGGCGGGGCGACCAGGCGTACCTGGCAGCCATCCGCGGGGCCCATCTTTCCTCCAGCGCCGCCTCTTGATCGCCGGCGGGGTACCCGAGGTCGGCGCCCTCCAGCAGGCCGCTGAGAGCTTCCCGGACCGGTGCCGGGGCGGGGAAGTCCATGTCCGCAACCCAGCAGGGGATGACCCCATCGCCCGCCTCGGCCGCCGCCGACCATTTGAGCCCCGCCTTGGCCCGCAGCCACGCCGGGTCGAGCGTGCCCAGGCCGTCCTCCGCTACGGTCACCTCCGCCAGCTTGCCCGCGGCGGCGGAGTTGCGGCAAGTGGCCACCCGTGGCAATATGGGGTGATGGCAGTGGCACAAAAGGGCACGGCAGCACCTTTCGCCACTGCCCACGCCGCCTTCGGCGGCCTCATCGTAGTACTTACCTGACGCACGCGACCAAAGCGCGTGCGTCCAACGGCCTCCTTCGGGAGGTCGTTTTGTTTTCCGAGACGAACCTTTCCGAAACCAGGTTTTTTCGAGACGAAGCCGACGATCTGCCGATGACAGCGAGGCGCTGATGCAACTGACAGGGGCACAGGCCCTCATAAAAAGCCTGGAGATGGAGCGCACCGAGGTCATCTTCGGCCTCCCCGGCGGCGCCATCCTGCCCGCCTACGACCCCATCTTGGGTTCTCCCATACGCCATGTGCTGGTACGTCACGAGCAGGGCGCCGGCCACATGGCCGAAGGGTACGCGCACGTGACCGGCCGCCCTGGGGTGGCTATGGTCACGAGCGGGCCGGGCGCCACCAACCTCGTCACCGCTCTCGCCGACGCGTACATGGACTCGGTCCCCCTGGTGGCGATAACCGGGCAGGTGGGGCGGGCAGTCATCGGGACCGACTCGTTCCAAGAAGCCGACACCGTCGGCATCACCCGGTCCATCACCAAGCACAACGAGCTCGTCATGAGCGCGGCCGACATCGCGCTCGCGGTACGCCAGGCCTTTTGCTTGGCCACCACGGGCCGGCCCGGGCCGGTCCTGCTGGACCTGCCCAAGGACGTCCTCCAAGCCACGACGGAGTGGTATTGGCCGAACGACGACGAGCTGGCGGCGTCCCTACCGGGCTACAAGCCCACGACCAAGGGTCACCCCCGCATGGTGCGCGAAGCGGTGCGCCTCATAGCGGCTGCGCAGAAGCCCGTCATCTACGCCGGGGGAGGGATCTTGAAAGCTCGTGCCTGCGAACCCCTGCTGGCGCTGGCCGAGCTCACCGACGCCCCCGTCGTCACCACCTTGATGGCGAGGGGGGCGTTCCCCGACAGCCACCGCCAGTGCCTGGGCATGCCGGGCATGCATGGCAACTACGCGGCGATCATGTCCATGCAGGAGGCGGACCTGCTCATCGCCCTGGGCACCCGCTTCGACGACCGCGTCACAGGCCGCGTCGGTTCCTTCGCCCCCAAAGCCAAGGTCGTGCACGTGGACATCGACCCCGCCGAGCTGGGCAAGATCCGCCGGCCCGACGTCCCCATCGTCGGCGACTGCCGCCTGGTCATCGAGGAACTGGTGCGGGTGCTGGTGGCCAGCGGCCAGCCCCAAGCCGACAGGAGCGCTTGGTGGGCCGAGGTCGACGGCTGGCGCTCGCTTTTCCCGCTGCACTACGAACCCCAGGCTGAAGGGGGGCCGTTGAAGCCCCAAGCGGTGATCGAGGCCATCCGCGATGCCAGCCCCGCCGACACGACCGTGGTCTCCGGCGTCGGCCAGCACCAGATGTGGGTGAGCCAATACTGGCGCTTCGACCACCCCTACACGTGGGTCAACTCGGGTGGGCTCGGCACCATGGGCTTCGCGGTACCCGCGGCCGTCGGGGCCAAGGTGGGCCGCCCGGACCGCACGGTCTGGGCCATCGACGGCGACGGCTGCTTCCAGATGACCGCCCAGGAGCTGGTGACAGCGTCCAGCGAACGCATCCCGATAAAGGTGGCGATCTTGAACAACGCCTACCTCGGCATGGTCCGCCAATGGCAGGAGATGTTCTACGCCGAGCGGTACAGCGAGGTGTACCTGTCGCCGGAGCTGCCCGACTTCGTGAAGTGGGCCGAGGCGATGGGGTGCGTCGGCATTCGTGTCGACAGTCCGGAAGAAGTGCAGC
>JBOGGK010000499.1:0-8697 GCA_050744045.1 Acidimicrobiales bacterium
GTGCTGAAGCGGGCGGCCGAGCACCGCGGCGTGTCGTTCGTCGAGGTCTATCAAAACTGCAACGTTTTCAACGACGGCGCCTTCGAGGCTATTACCGCCAAGGACAACCGCCCCACCATGCTGGTCCCTCTCGAGCACGGCAAACCGGTACGTTTTGGTCCCGAAGGGGAAAGGGGCGTCGTTATCGACGCCAACGGGAGCGCGACCATCGTCGAGGTTGCCGAGGTCGGGGAGGAGCGCTTGTTGGTCCACGACGAGGCACGTAGCGACCCGAGCGCGGCCTTCGCCCTGTCGCGGCTCGCAGCCGGGCCGCACACGCCGACGCCCATCGGCGTGTTCCGCGCCGTCACCAGGCCTGATTACGGTTCGCTCGTCCAAGACCAGCTGGTCGCCGCCGCCGGGCGCAAGGGCCCGGGCGACCTCGGCGCCCTCCTGCGCTCGGGCACCACCTGGACCGTCGAGTAACCTCGGTACCCAGGTCCCGCGGCCTCGGCCGCGGTGCGCGCCAACGGGGGACGTGGTGGGCCCACGGCCGCCTGCCGTTCGTGGCGTGGTGGCCCCGTGGCCGTCGGCGACGGAGGGGTGCCCGGCCCAGGTGGCTTGCGCTGCACGTGAGCGCTTCTCGGCCCCGCCGAGCGGGCGCTGGCTTCCTGCCGACCTTCCTTGCATCGCCCGCGGTGTCGATATGCACCTGAAGAGGGGAGAAGTGCTCGGCCTCGTGGGCGACAACGGGACGGGCAAGAGAGGTTGGTGAAGGTCCTCCGCGGTTTCACCGCCCCGACGGAGGCCGGATCGAGTACCTGCTTGCCCGGGGGGCGTCAGCTCCGCGCGGCAAGGCGCCCATGGCCCGCGAATGGGCGCCGGCCGCCGCCCGCAGGGCCCTGAGCATCGCCTCGACCGGGATATGGCCCACCAGGGCCGGCCTGGTGGCTGCCCATACGTGACGGACCGGCTCATGATCTTTTCGCAGGCGGCGGACCACTACCGCTTCGTGCAGCACGCCGAGCCCGAGCGTGGGGATGAGCGCCACGCCGAGCCCGGCGGCGACAAAACCCTGGGCTGGCCAGTACTCGTCGGCCTCCACCGTGCGGCGAGGCTCGAACCCGGCGTCACTGAACACCTTGGTCGCTGCGTCCTGGCAGCAGCCGACCCCGCACATCGTCTCCACCCAGTTGTCTTCTGCCAGTTCGGCCAGTTCGATGACACGGCGGCTGGCGAGGCGGTGGCCGCGGGGCAGGACCACCCTGTAGGGGTCGTCGAGCAGGTGCCCCCAGACGAGCCCGTCCCCCGGGGCTTCGCCGGCGGCGAAGTCCTCGACGGTCACGACGACCTCGGCTTCACCCTGTCTTAGCGCCGGCAGGGAGCTGTCACGTTCGGCCACCTGGAGCGCCACCTCCAGCTGCGGCAGTTCCCGGCGCACTGCGGCGAGGGCAGGTGGGACCAATGAAGCCCCCGCCGTCGGGAAGGAAATTACCCGGAGCGCACCGAGCCTACCGTTTTGCAGCGCCGCCATGGCTGCTTCGGCTTCGGCCACCCTCGACAGCACCGCCCGGGCGTGCTCGGCGAGCAGCCGCCCGGCCTCGGTTGGGCGGACCCCGCGCCCGGCGCGCTCCAAGAGCAGGGTGCCCGTCTCCCGTTCGAGGGCGGCGACATGCTGGCTGACCGCGGAAGGGGTGTAACCGACCTGGTCGGCCGCGGCCGTCACCGACCCCGTGTCGACGACGGCTTCCAATGCACGTAGGCGGCGAAGATCCATCACCATCCAGATCGTACAGCGTGACTAAATCCTTGTTCAAAACAATTTTGCATTGCTTCATCTGGTTAGGGGCCACAGTGGGGTCATGACTTACTTGCCACCAACGATGGCCGAAGCCCTGGTCCAAGAGCGCGCCTCTGAGATCAGGTCCTGGGCAGAGCGGCGCCGCCAGTTGCAGACGTCGCGACCGGCAATGGCCGCTCGCCCAGGTGCCTCCGCCAAGCTGGCCCTCTCGTCTCACAACTGGGGGTGGCGCTGCTACCTAGCGGACCCTTTCTGCCAATTGCACCTCAGGCTATCGGCCCGTTCCCGTACCCTGCGGCGCTGGTTCCCGGTCCGCCGAGGGAGAGCTGAAGCACCGGTTGTGCCGTTGCACGGCCGCTCCCCGTCTGCCGACTACCGAGGGAGAGCTCAAGCACTGGTTGTGCCGTTGCACGGCTGCCCCCGGGCGGGCGCCCATGGTTAGCCGTGAAGCCCCGACGTCTCCGTCGCTTTCAGGAGGTTGAGCACATGGGGTGGTTGATCGCCCTGGGCGTTGTCGCCCTCCTGGTGTCTGCTCCCTGGTGGGTGGCAGACAGCCGGGACGGCCGAGATTGGAAGCCCGCCGCCCTCGCCGGCCCCAAGCGGACCGGGAGGTCGGTGCGGCCGGTTGCTCGCTCGCCGACCGGGGCGCTGGTGCGCCGATTGTGGGCCAAGGGTTCCCACCATCGGCCGGCCGTGCCCGGCTAACAAATTGACCACCTCCGCTTCGCCCAGCCGGCCACTGTAGAGCCAGCGGGCCACTGTAGAGCCAGCGGCGGGTGGAGCTGTCAGCCCGGGCCGGGAGGGCCGGCTCCCGGGGCGCTGGCACCCGGCGGTCCGGCCCCGTGGCGGGGGTGGCGGGGGTCGCCGGGGGCCACGAAGGCCCGCTTGCCCCGACCCTCGACGAGCGCCCAGCCCTCGTAGGTCTTCAGGCGGTGATGGTGCGGGCAGAGCCGGTGGAGCAGGTCGAAGACCGTGACGTGACTCAGCGCCCAGCCGACGCGGTGGTCGGTCTGCAAAAAGCCGGCCCGGGTACCGCAGCCCTCGGCGGCACAGGTCGGGAACAGCCAGTCGAGGGCGCTCTTTTGGTATGCGTTGGGCCTCCGCGCGAGGTGGGCCACGCCCACCACGTCCTTGCCCTTGGTCACGATGGCCTTCAAGAACGGGTCGGCGCTGTCCATGAGGTCGAGCACGACTTGGGGGGTGACGGTACCGAAGCCGGCCACCTCGCAGGTCTCGCCCTCGGCCGTGTAGCCGCGCAGCAGGCTCGTGTGGTCGACCCGGACCATCACCTCGTAGCCGGGGGCGCCCGCGGTGCCCCCGGTGGCGAGGGCGACCAGGCCGTCGAAGGCGTATGCCTCGGGACGTTCGCGCCTGCCCTGGCGCCGGGCCTCCTCGAAGGCCTTGTCGGCCAGGGGCCCGATGGCGGCCATCACCTTGGCGCCGTCGTCGGGTAGGCCCTGGGCGGCCAGGTGCCAAGTGCCCGAGGGGTCCGTCCAGTGCCGCAGGGCGCGCTGAGAATAGACGCTGGCCCGGCGCTCGTCCAAGTCCTCGGTTGCCGCCCGCGCCCGGCCCGCCTCCCCGGCTAGCTCCGACAGCGAACCCGTCCTCGCCAACTCGAGCAGCCTCGCCGTCGCCCCCGGGTTGGCCCCCGCGGCCGCCGAGACCAGCTCGGCCTGGTCCCTGGAGAGCTCGCCCGAGCGTGCCGCCCGGGCCACCTCAGGCTGGGAGCCGAGGCGCCGGCCGGTCTCCACTGCCTGGCGGGCCTTGGACATAGAGGTGCCCGTCGCCCCGGCCAGGGCCTCGGCCGCCCGCCGCTCGGAACGGGCACGTGAAGAGCTGCCGCCCAGGCCCGCCCCGCCCGCCAGGCGCGCCGCCAGCAACGAAGAGATCGTGGCTGCCACCTTCTCTATCGCCCCGGCGTGGCGGAGGGCGCCCTCGAGCTCGGCCGGGGCGACCAGGGCGGCGTCGAAGCCGGCCGCGTAGGTCGACATCGAGCGGTGCAGCTCGGCGAGGCTGTCGCACATGGACCGGCTCCTTCGCGCTGGGCAATGGCTGGAGGGGCCGGCGCTGTAGCCGGCGAGGGCGCCTCGCTTTCCCCAGAAGCCCTGGTATCCCCAGAAGCCCTGGTATCCCCAGAGGCCCTGGTATCCCCAGAAGCCCTCGCATCCCCGAGGCCTGGAGGCACCTACTTACGAGGCTACAGGGGGGGTGTGACCGTTACCCGCTCGCCGTTGGTTACTTCCCGGAGGCGGAAGGCGGCTTCGTCGGGGTCGACTGGGTTGAACATGATCCCCGAACCGAGCTCGCCCGAGGCCACGTAACGCGCCACCCCCTTGCCTCTCCGATTGGGGGCAATGTGGAAATGCAGGTGAGCGGCCGGCCACGCGGACCCGTCGGTGGGCCGCTGGTGGCACCAGAGCATATACGGCATAATGTCGCTGAACAGCCCGTCGAGCGCGGAGAGGGACTGCTTCAGGACGCGGGCCAGCCCGGTATGGCTGGGGCGGGCCTCCGCCAAGTCCCCCACGTGCTCCTCGGGCGCCACCAAGAGCTCGAACGGGTACGACGGTGCCCACACGGTCCACGCTTGCCATCCGCCGGTTTGCGCCACCAAACGGCGCCGGTGCGAGGCTCCAGGGCGGCCATCGCCGGAAATCTCCGCGCATACGGCGCATCGCCCGGCCTCGAGCTCGGTCAGCGGTACCGGGGGCACCTCGGCGAAGGCGTAAATCTGGCCATGGGGATGGGCGATCGTCGCCCCCACGTCGGAACCGCGGTTCTCGAATATCAACACGTACTGGACATCGTCCCGGGCTCCCAGCACCTCGGTCCGCTCGGTCCAAAGCGAGACCACCAGGGCCAGTTGCCCGGCGCCCAACGAACCCAGGCTTTGCGAGTGCTTGGGCGAGAAGAGCACGATCTCACAGCGGCCGCAGGGTAGCGGAGGCCAGCGGTTCTCGAACCACCGCACCTGGTAACTTTCAGGGGCCTCGAGGCCGCCGGGGCAGAAAGGGCAACCGGTGCCCGGCAGGTTGGGGCGGTGCTGGCGCTCTTTGGCGACCACGACAAGGGCGTGGGTGAGAGGGTCGCGTCGGAAGTCGGGGTTCACGTTCGACTGGGGTAGACGAACTGCACCTAATCCCAGCCCGCCCTGGTTGGTGGCATGCCGCTCGCGCCACCGGCTGCGGGACGGACGCCCAAGACCTGGTGCACGGCCAGGCCACCGTCGGCAAAGCTGTTGGCGGAGGCGGACATGTAGAGCCGCCAGGTGCGGGCACGGGCCTCGCCGGCCAACTCGACGGCCCGGTCCCAGGAGCGGTCCAAGTTGGTCACCCAGGCCGTGAGGGTTTTGACATAGTGCTCCCGGAGGGACTCGGCGTCGCGCACTTCGAAGCCGGCGCGTTCCATGCCGTGGACGACCTTGGCCACGTCGATCAGTTCTCCGTCGGGGAAGACGTAGCGGTTGATGAAGGTGGCACCTTTCATCTTGGAGCTACCCCGCTTGGAGATGGCGTGGTTGAGCAACCGGCCGCAGGGGGCGAGCAGCGAAAAGAGCTTCGAGAAGTACTCGCTCATGCGTTTGGACCCGACATGCTCGAACATGCCGATGGAAGAGATAGCGTCGAAGGTCTCCCCACCGAGGTCCCGGTAGTCCTGGAGCCGCACGGTCACCTTGTCGCCCACCCCTGCCGCGGCCGCCCGTTCCCTAGCCGCCCGAGCCTGGGAGGGGCTCAAGGTTATTGCCACCACCTTGGCCCCATACGCCTGCGCGGCGTGGATGGCCATGGCGCCCCAGCCGCAACCAACGTCCAGCAGGTGCCCCTCCCGCTTTTGGTGCAAGCCGAGCTTCCGGCAGATCAGGTCGTGCTTGGCGCGTTGAGCATTTTCCAGTGACGTTTCCCCCGGTTTGAAGCGAGCACACGAATATGCCATCGAGGGGCCCAGCACCAATCGGTAAAAGTCGTCCCCTACGTCATAGTGGTGGCAGATGGCGGCGGCGTCCCTGCCCTTGGAGTGCCGCCAGCCCCGGAGGTGCACTTCCTCGTCCGGCGGCCGGGGCCGGCGGCCGAAGGTACCGAGGCGAACGGCGCTCACCAAAGCGCCGGCGAGGGCACCGGCACTGGGGCGGCGCTTCGGGCCGGCACCGTCCTCCAGCGCCCGCAACACCCCGAACAGGTCGCCGTCCACCTCCACCTGCCCGCTGACGTAGGCCCGCACCAAGCCGATCTCGTTGGGGGCCCACAGGACGGTGCGGAGCGCGTCTTTCGAGCGGAACCTGACCGTGCCCGTTGTGGTCGCCGTAGCGGTCGTGGCCGTACCGCGGCCACCGGTTGGCGGCGTTCCCGGCCCGAGGCGGCTGCCGTCCCAGAAGGCGAAGGGGACCGGTGGCGGGCCAGCGAAAAAGTGTTCGACCAACGGGGCCAGCCTGGCGGCTGCCGTCGGGCCGGCGCTGCCCGCAGCTCTGGTCTCGCCTGGGGTGGCTACCGCGCCCTGTTCGACCCGGTCCTCCACCTCGTCCATGGTCACATCTGGAAGCTAGTTCGCCTGCAGCCCCACGCGGCAGGCCCGAGCCACACGTCGCCCTAAGCCGACGGAACAGGCAAACAGCCCGCTCGCTGCCCGAGCCGCTTCAACCGCTCGACGTTGCTGCCTGGCAGTGAGGCAACACGCTAGCGTGCTCTAATCTCATGAGCCGAGCGATCCAGCAACTGAGCCGGCGCCAGCTGCTCCAGTTGGTGGCTTCCAGCGGCTTGGCCGCCGTGGTGAGGCGCCCCCGACAACGGGTACACCGGCCGATGAGCATACCGTCCGAGGCGAGGCGCGCGCGAAAACCCATACCCTGGTCACAGCTCGAGGCACGGCTCACCGGGCGGCTGTCGCGACCCGGGGCGCCCACCTACCCGGTCGACCATCAGCTCTACAACCCCGAGTTCGACCGCGTACGACCGCAAGCCATAGCTTTTTGCGCTAACGCCGATGACGTCGCCCGGTCGGTACTGTTCGCTCGGGAGCATGGCTTGCCTGCCACCCCCCGCAGCGGCCGCCATAGCTATGCGGGCTATTCGACGACCGGAGGCCTGGTGATCGACCTGAGCCGCATGTCGTCGGTGAAGACCTCGGGAGCGAGGGCGACAGTCGGGCCTGGCGCCCAGTTGATCGACATTTACACCAAGCTGGCTCGGCGAGGTGTGGCGGTCCCGGCCGGGTCCTGCCCGACGGTGGGCATTGGCGGGCTGGCCTTGGGCGGGGGTATCGGCGTCATGGACCGTTTGCACGGGCTTACGTGCGACGTCCTCACAGGTCTCCAGATGGTGACCGCTTCGGGGGAGGTCGTCCAAGCGGACGCCCGTACGAACCCCGAACTGTACTGGGCTTGCCGAGGTGGGGGCGGGGGCAACTTTGGGATCGTCACCGAGCTTCGGTTCTCGACCTTCGCCACCGCCGACGTCACCCTGTTCGGGATGGACTGGCCCTGGGCGGCGGCCTCGCAGGTGCTGCCCGCCTGGCTCGAGTGGGCCTCCGCGGCGCCCGACGAAATGTGGTCGAACTGCTTTTTGCAGGCCAGGCCGGGCGAGGCGGAGCCTTCCGTCCGGGTGGAAGGGGTATGGTCGGGGGCTCTCGCAAGCGCCCGGGGGGCCCTGGCGAGGCTGGCCTCTACGGTGGGCCGGCCTTCCAGCCAAGCGCTCGGGCAGAACACCTTCGTAGACGCCATGTACATCGAGGCGGGGTGCCGGGGCTTGGCCGAGGCTGCCTGCCATATACGGGGCCAGTACCCGGGTGGCACCTTGGGGCGACTCGTCACCGTGGCCAAGTCCGACATCCTCGACCGGTCCCTGACCGGCCCCGGGGTGCAGGCGTTCCTCGCCGGCATAGAGGAGCGCCAACACCAACGGGCCGCGGGCATGGCCGTTCTCGACTCGTGGGGCGGCGCCATAAACCGGGTACCGGCCGACGCCACCGCCTTTGTGCACCGCAAGGCTTTGGCATCGGCGCAGTACGTCGTCTTCCTGCCACCAGGGGTGCCGAAGTCCCAGCTCCAGCAAGCCCAAAGATGGATGGGCGGCTGGTACGCGGCGCTGCGGCCCTATGTGAGCGGCGAGGCCTACCAGAACTACATCGACCCCGCCTTGGCGAACTGGGCCCAAGCCTATTACGGGGCAAATCTGGCCAAGCTTCAGAAAGTGAAGGCCAAGTGGGACCCGGACGATTTCTTTCATTTCGCTCAGAGCATCCCGCTGCCCGGCAGGCAAGGGTAGCGGGCATGGTTGGCGTCGAGCATGGGGCGCGCAGGACCGGCGTCTGACATGGCCGGGGCGGTGCGAGGCGGCACCCGCGGGTGGGCGGCGGCAGTCTCTTTGCTGAGCGAGCATGTGGAAGCCGCGAGGGCGCCGGGCGCGGTGTTGGCGGCGGGGTGGGGCACGGAGACCGAGGGGCTGGAGGCGTTCGGGTGGGCCGAGCTCGGGGCGCCTCCGAGGGCCATGACGGCTCGGACCCTGTTCGACCTGGCGTCGCTGACGAAGGTGGTGGCCACCTTGCCGGTCGTCCTGCACCTTGTGGCGGAGGGGATTGTCGCCCTCAGCACCAAGGTGGCCGACATCCTGCCCGAGTTCGGGCGCATCCCCCCGCGACGGGCCGAGGTGACGGTGGAGCATCTGCTCACGCATACTTCGGGCTTGCCCGGCGAACGCCGGTACTGGCGACTGGGCCTCGCTCCCGGTGCGCTACGCGACCGCCGTCAGGGCCAGCCAAAGGCCAGCTTGAGCCTGCGCCCTTGCCACCAGGGGACCGGAACGTCGGTTTCGACGAACCCAGCGTCGAGCAGGTAGGGGTTGTGGGCTCGTTTGCCGATGCGCACTTCGACTGCGTCGGCGCTGACCGTGACCATGGCTGAGGCTTGGACGAAGTCGCGGTAGACG
>JBOGGK010000500.1:0-2801 GCA_050744045.1 Acidimicrobiales bacterium
GGTCCCGGGCGGCGCGGGGCTCGTCCCGGACCTGGCCCAGGAGTCGCGGTCGGTGGGGAACGCCGCCCGAGGATATGCCGGCGGGCTGGCGGACCTCCAGGCCACCGGCTGCTACAGCGCGCCCGCCAACGACATGTTCTACGCCGGCGCACGGGCTGCCTCGGCGGCCGAAGGGCCTCTCCAGCGCCAGTTGTCGGCGGCATGGGAGTCGGCCTTGGCCGGCCGTCCCCTGCCGGGCGCCGCCTCCTATTAGCGCCAAACCAAATCCAATGAAAAACGCCGAGAGAGCTCAGGCCTACATTGCCGCTAGGATCTGCCCCGTGACCGACGCCATCGAATGGATTGGCACGCCAGAGGCCTGCGCCCGACTCGGCGTCACCTTGCGGACCCTGTACCGCTTCATCGACGAGGGCCAACTTCCTGCGTACAAGATGGGCCGGGTGATCCGCCTGCAGGCTCGGGAGGTGGACGCTTTCATCGAGAACGCCCGGATCATGCCCGGCACCCTCGAGCACCTCTACCCCGACCCGCGGGGCCACCAAGCGGCGCGAGGTGGTCCTCCGCCCGAGCGGGAGGCATCGGCCGACTAGCGGCCGAGGGCGCCGGGGCCGCCCCTATGGGCTGTTGTCCGGCACCGCCGACGCTACTGTGGTGTTGCACACGTGCCTGTAACCGTCACCGTCCCCAACCATCTGATGGCCGGCCTCGTCGGACCGCTGAACGAGAACCTGCGTTCCCTGCAGGCCGCTTTCGGCGGCGCCAAGATCATCGCCCGGGGCAACGAGTTCAATATCGAGGGCGACGACGCGGCTGTCGTGGCCCGTCTCGTCCAAGAGCTCAGCCTGCTGCTCGAGCAAGGGCAGGTCGTCGACCCGCAGGTGGTTGCCCACACGATAGACATATTGGAAGCGGACGAGCGCCCCTCCGAGGTGCTGACCTCCGAGATACTGCGGTCCGCGAGGGGCCGCTCGGTGCGGCCCAAGTCGAGCGGCCAAAAACGCTACGTGGACGCGATTGCCGGCAATATTGTAACGTTCGGCATAGGCCCGGCGGGCACGGGTAAGAGCTACCTGGCGGTAGCCCTCGCGGTCCAGGCGCTGCAGGCGAAGTCCGTGGAGCGCATAATCATGACGCGCCCGGCAGTCGAAGCCGGTGAGCGGCTGGGCTTCCTGCCCGGGGACCTGATGGCCAAGGTGGACCCCTACCTGCGCCCGCTCTATGACGCTTTGTACGACATGCTGGGCACCGAGGGCGCCCGCCGGTTGCTGGACAACGGGACGGTTGAAGTGGCCCCGCTCGCCTACATGCGTGGCCGTACCTTGAACCGCAGCTTCATAATCCTCGACGAGGCGCAGAACGCTACTCCCGAGCAGTTGAAGATGTTCCTCACCCGCATCGGCTTCGGGTCGAAAGTGGTGGTGAACGGGGACGTAACCCAGGTCGACCTACCCGGTGGCCGTTCCGGCCTGGCCGAACTGGAACGGGTCCTGAAGGGCATCGATGGCGTCGCGTTCATGCATTTGAGCAGCCGGGACGTGGTGCGCCACCGTATTGTCGCCGACATCGTCTCCGCCTACGACGCTTACGAGCATCGACGGGACAGCTGAGCGCGATGACAGTCGAGGTCTTCGCCGCCGACGAGCAGAGCGACCGCCCCGTCGACGCGCTGCGCTGGGCCCGCCTCGCCGAGGCCGTCCTCGACGAAGAGGAGCTGCCCGGCGACGCCGAGCTATCGGTACTGTTCGTGGACGAGCGCTCGATCGCGGAGCTGAACAGGCGGTTCCTCGGCCAGGACGGGCCCACCGACGTCCTTGCCTTTCCCATCGACGAAGAGCCGGTCGAGAGCGGCCGTTCGCCCGATTCAGGCGGGACGGGGCCAGGGATGCCTTCGGAACCCGAGGACATGCCCTTGCTCCTGGGCGACATCGTGATCTGCCCCGCGGTCGCCTACCGCAACGCGCCCGGGCACTCCGGCAACTACGAGGACGAGCTCGCAGTTTTGGTCGTCCACGGGTTGTTGCACCTGATGGGCATGGACCACGAAGAAGACGACGAGGCTGAGGAGATGGAGGCGAGGGAGCGGGAGCTTCTTTCCCGGCACTACTCTGCTGTCCGGCCGGGGACTTGGCCCGTACGGAGGGAGGCAGCCGGAGGCGGTGCTGGCGGGGACGAGGCCGGTAGCCGGAGCGGTCCGGCCATGGTCGAGCGCCAGGAAAGGGGGCCTCAGGCGGGCCAGGACGGCCCCGCCGGGCGGAGGTAGGCCCATGGGGGTGGTTGCCGCTGCCCACGCCGGTCAGGACGGCCACGCCGCGCCCGGTTTGCCGGAGACCTACTGGGCTTTGATCGCCATTGCCATCGTCCTCATCGGCCTGTCGGCGCTGTTCGCGCTCTCGGAGACCTCCCTCACCCGCATGTCGAAGGTGAAGGCGATCGCGCTCACAGAAGCCCGCCGGCGCGGGGCCCCGTCGCTCCTAAAGTTGGTGGAGCACCCTGAGCGGAACCTGCCAGTCGTGCTGTTCGCTTTAGAAATATGCACATTGGTGGCGGCGACGATGATCGGGGTAGTCGCCGACCGGGCCTTCGGCCCTTTGGGGGTCGTCGTCGCCACCGCGTTCGAGATCGTGGTCATCTTCGTCCTCGCCGAACTGGCGCCCAAGATCTGGGCGGTCCAGCACTCCGAGAGGGCAGCTCTGTTGATCGCTCCTTTTCTCCTCGCCATGGTCTCGTTCCCGGCCATGCGCTGGTCGACGCTGGCTCTCATCAAGGTCGCCAATGCGGTGCTCCCGGGGAAGGGCTTGAAG
>JBOGGK010000501.1:0-5942 GCA_050744045.1 Acidimicrobiales bacterium
TCATGGCCGGCCTGTCCTGGGTCATCTGAGCGTCGTGCACGCTGTACAAGCACGTCACTTCGGGTAAGAGCAGCCCGGTGCCCAGTTCGAGCACCCTCAACCAGGCGTCGATGTCCTCCAGGTAGGCGAGCCGGGGGTCGAAGCCGCCCGCCGCCAGCAGCATGTCGCGGCGCACCAGCACCGCACTGGTGGTGAACGGGTTCTCCGGGAAGAAGAGGCGCCCCGGGCCGCGGACCACCTCGGGGGCTTCGCGACTGGGCCCGTGGGCACGCCAGCCGCGGGGGTAATGGATGGCGGCCGTGCCCGCCACGATCACGTGGTCCCCCCGGTGGGCCCACACGGTGGCCAGGTGGTGCGGGAGCCATTGGTCGTCGTCGTCCAGCAGGGCCAGCCACTCGACACCCTCGGTGGCGGCAAGGGCATCCTGGCGGGCACGCGAAAGGCCCTCGTTCTGGGGTTTTTCGATCACCTCGGCACCGAAGTCGCGGGCCAAGCCGGCGGTACCGTCCCGGGAGCCATCGTCCACCACGACCACCCGGGCCGGGCGGGCGCCCCGCTGGGCCTGCACGCTCTGGAGCGCTCGCTGGAGGAAGTGGGGGCGGCGGAACGAGGGGACCGTGACGGCCACGGGAACGACCGGGGTGCTGCTGGGAGGGGCTGGGGTGCCCGTGGGAGGGGCCGGGGTGCCCGTGTTTGGGGCTCGGGTGCCCGTGGAAGCGGCCGGCGCCATCGGGCCTGGCCCGCCGGCGCGAGACAGGGGCGACCCGGGTGCGCTCGCCAGCACGCTTACCTCGCTTCTTTCCCCGTCGGCCCTGACTCCCGGCCCATGCCCCGGTATATCCCGGCCAGGGCGGCGGCGCAACGAGCCGAGTCGAAATCCCTTTCCACCTTCTGGCGCCCGGCAGCGCCCATCTGGCGCCGCAGTTTGGGCGAAGCAGCCAGGCGGGCGAGGGCGCCGGCGAGCTCGGCGACCTCGCCGGGGGCCACCAAGTACCCCGAGACGCCGTCCTCCACCAGTTCGGCGATGCCGCCCACCCGGGTCGCCACCACCGGCCGGCCCGTCGCCATCGCCTCCATGAGGGCGACGGGCACGCCCTCGGCGAGGCTCGCCAGGCAAAAAACGTCGGCGTCGGCGTAATACTTGGCCAGGTCGTCCTGGCCCACCGCCCCCTCGAGGCGCACTCGCCCGTCCAGTGCAGGCCGCTGGGCCGCTTGGTGCAGGCGGTCGCGCAAGGGCCCATCGCCAACCAGGGTCAATTCCACGTCCGTACCCGAACCGGCGGCCACCTCGACCGCGTCCAGCAGCACCTCCAGGCCCTTTTGCGAGGCCCAGCGGGCGACGCAGAGCACGTGCAGGCCCGGCCCCGCCCGGGGCGCCACGTAGTGGTAGCGGGAAAGGTCGGCCCCGCAGTGGACGACCCTCAACTTGGCCCACTCGGCGGGGTCGCTCAGGTACATGAGCTGGGAGCGGGTGAACTCGCTGATGCAGACCACGAGGTCGGCATGGGCGACTTTGCGGGCCAAGTTGAACCGCCGCACCTCGAAAAACTCGGTCGGGCCGTGCATGGTGAAGCTCCACCGCCAGCGGTCGACGGGGGCGGCCAACGAGCCGAACCTGGCCGCCCACCAGCAGATGTCGGCGGCGACGTTGGCCAGGTGGGCGTGGAGGTGGCGGGCACCGGCTTCTCGGGCATGGGCCCAGAGGGCGATCGCCTCGGCGAAGTAGAACAGTTGCCAGAGCCCTCCCCGCACGCCACCCGGGCTGGCCCCGAGCGCGCTGGCCAACGTGCGGGCGTAGGCACCCGGGTGGCGGAGCCCGGCCCGCAGGTGGGCCGTGAGCAAGTGGCCAGCGTCCAAGGGGAACATGCTCCAGGTCTGCTCGGCCTCCCGCCGGTCCGCTTCCGACAGGACGTCGGCTGCTCCGGCCCGGTGGACCGAGACCGTGGCCACCTCGGCGCCGGCGGCCCGGAGGCCCTCCACCTCGCGCTGGACGAAGGTGTGCGACAGGCGCGGGTAGTGGCTGGTGACATAGCAAATTGGCCCCTCCTCGGCCACCGTCCGAGCGGGGGGGCCGTGCCTGGCGCTCTCGTCGCGCTCCCACCGAGCGGCCCCAAGCCGGCGAGGCCGGCGGGCCAGGACTTTGGCTAGGAAATTGACTGCTATGTACACCGCTACCGCCGGGAGCCGGGCGGGCGAGCGCGCTTGGCGCAGGGCCGCCCCGAAGCCCGACGGCGGGGCGTTCAAACGGGCCAAACCCAACCGGGCCAGTTCTCGGTTCCCACGGTAGGAACGTACCCTCATGGCGAGCAGGCCCCTCAGATGTCGGGGGGAGTGGACGACGAACTCGGCGCCTTCGACAGCCCGGCGTTCACCCCGCTCGAAAAGCTGTTGCACGTACTGGTCATCGGCGGTGAGCTCGGGGAACTCCCCGAAACGGCTCCTCCCCTCGCCGGACAGCGCGTAGACCCCCGAGCCCACCATGTCCTGGTTGAGGTAGGGGATCCCCTGCCACACCCGGTAAAAGGCCCTCACCGGCCAGGGCCGGCCCGCGAGCGCGAAGACCGGCCGGGGAGCGGCGCACAACAGGCCCTGCTCGGCGATCGAACCGGCTACCAGGTGCAGGGCGGGGTAAGCGAGCTCCACGTCGGCGTCCACGTAAAAGCGAGGGAAATAGCCGGCGGCGCGGTCGCCGGCGTTGAGCGCCGCCACTTTGGACGCCACCGGGAGCTCCAGCACCCGCACCGCAGGGCCGGCCGCCCTCGCCACCTCGGCGGTGCGGTCCTGGCAACCGTTGCAGACCACGGTCACCTCGAGCTCGCCCGGGGGGGCCTGGCCGAGCAGGGACGAAAGGCAACGCCCAACCACGGCTTCCTCGTTGTGGGCGGGTATTACGACCGAGACCGGCACCAGGGGACGCTCGAGCGGCTCAAGCCGAACGGCGCCGGTAGACCGCGACCCCGGCGAGCGCGCCCCCGCCCAGCAACAGGGCAAGGCCGAGCCCGGTCATACCGTCCGTGTCCGCACCGGTGAAGGCGAGCGTGGGCACGGTCGTGGTGGTGGCCGCAGGTACTGTCGTGGTCGCCGCCGGCACTGTCGTCGCCACTGCGGTCGTCCGCACCGGCGCTATTGACACCGTGGTGAGCACGGTCGTGCTCGGCGGCGCCGTCGTGGTCACCTTGTGGGATTTCGGCTTTGTCGCCACCGTGGTCGTCGTCGAAGCCGGCACCGTAGTGGTGGCCGCCGGCACCGTGGTAGTCGCGGCGGGGACCGTCGTGGTGGCGGCCGGGACCGTCGTTGTGGCGGCAGGGACCGTTGTGGTGGCGGCGGGGACAGTCGTGGTGAAGGCGGTGGTCGACGTCGTGGAGCGCCGGGCCTTGGTTATGACGGTCGTCGTCGTTGACCTCGACGTGGGACGAGAAGTTGTCACCGTCGTGCTCGAAGTGGTCGTGGCGGTCGTCGAAGGGGTGACCGGCGGCCGGGAGACGGGCGCTTGCGGCGGCGTGGTGGGCGGGAGCGTCGAGAGCGTGGTGGACGGGAGCGTCGGTGGCGGAGTAGGCGGTGGGGTCGGTGGCGGAGTGGGCGGTGGTGTCGGCGGGGGAATGGGGGTGGGACCGCCGGGTGCCTCCTCCTCGAAGTCGCCGTTCACCTGGTTGGCGAAGATGAAACCGAACGAAGCGCCGCTGTTGAAGGTGAGATCAGCCTTAGGGGCGAGGAAGTTGACGGCCGGGCTGCCCTGGGCTAGGTCCACCGTCGTGGCGTTGGTGAAGTTGACCACGGTGTTGGCCCTGAGCGTTTCCACCTGGGGCGAGTTGTACTGGGCGCCCTGCTCGAAGTTGGTGCCGTTCCAGTAGGACACGCTCTGGAGGCACGGGTGGGCGCTGCAGTCGACGACCGCGTCGGGCACGTTTATCACCGTGCTGGCGGTGGAGGGGACTTCTATGTAAAGGTTCTTAGCCTGCGCCAGTTGGCCGGCGGCCAGGTTGAACACGTCGAGGTCGGTAGCCGTGCCGGTAAGGGTCAGGTTGCCGTCGGAAGCGTCGTAGGCGATGCTGGCCGACGCCGTCGTGGCCTCAGCCCCCCAGGTGGAGCTGTCGCTCTCCAGGGTGGCGTTGATGGTGGCGAAGTTCGGCAACGGCGGCGCGCCTGGCGAAGAGCTCGACACGAGGTTGGGCACGGGGCAGTCCGTGGTCGCGCACTTGGCCGGCGGCAGCACCGCGGTATTGGAGCCGCCGTAAACGCCTACGTTGTGGCTGCCGCCAATCGCCAGGGTCCCGCCCACGTTGTCGGCCACAGCCAGTACCTCGGAGTTGGACAGGTACCCCCCCAGGTAGAAGATGTCGCCGGTGAAGCTGCCGTCCACGGCGAGGGCACCTTGGACCTCCGACGCGCTGGACTTGCCCCGCGTCGCGCAGGCAGAGGCCGGGGCCACCGCGCTGCAGATGCTGTACTCGCTGAACCCGCCCACCGCGGCGCTCAAGTTCTCGCCGAGGTCGGGCGGCGTGGTCGCCGCCACCGCCGCGGGCCCGGACAGGCCCATGGCCAAAAAGGTAGCCCCCACCAAGCTAACCGCGCCGGCCGCCAGGGCGATTGCCCGGTTCGACCAGCTCCTCGCGCCTACCTGCACAGCTCCTCCTTTTGCCTGCACAGTTCCTCCCTAAGTGGCGTCGATCTCCTGGACGCGTGAAACTCTCCCCAAAAAACGCCCGCGTCAGGCCGTCAGCCTCTTGTCCCCCTGACTCGGGCAGAATGTCTGTACCCCGATCTCGCCCCGCCCTCACATAATGCTCACAGTGCCGGTGCTAGCGCTCTCAGCGATAGACGGGGCTTCGCACCGCCGGCCTGGTGCTCAGTGTGCCTCCCGCGGGCGGGGACCAGCCGGTGACCGCCCTACTAACTCGGTAGGACCGCTAGCTTCTGCGGCGTGCAGGACGCGCTGGGGGCCATGGGCGCCGTCGCCGTCGTGATCCCGACGCGCAACCGCCGGGACCTCGTCCTCGGCGCTGCCCGTTCGGCCCTTGCCCAGACCTATACCGACCTGCGCTGCATCGTGGTCGACGACGGATCCACCGACGGGACCGCCGAGGCGCTCGGGGCCATAAGGGACCGGCGTCTGGCCGTGGTGGCCAACCCGGGGCCGGCAGGGCCCTCAGGGGCGCGCAATGCCGGCGTAGCGGCGAGCGGCGACGCCCAGTGGGTGGCGTTCCTCGACAGCGACGACCTCTGGGCCCCGACCAAGCTGGAGCGCCAGCTGGAGGCTTTGGCCGAGCACCGGGGAGCGGGCTGGGCCACGACCGGCTGCGTGAGGGTGGGCCCGGACCTTTCCCTGCGCGCCGCCGGGCGCATGGGAGGACCGGCGGGGCCGGGGCCGGAGAGGCGGGGGGGGCCGGGGGCAGTGGGGCCGGGGGCAGTGCTGTTCGGGTGCGCCGAGCTCGCCCGCCTGCTGCAAGAAGAGAACCACATCCCTGCCGGCAGCTCCACCGTGCTCGTCGCCCGCCGCGTCCTGGACGAGGCCGGCAGTTTTTGCGCCGAGCTTCGTACCAACGAGGACTGGGACTTCTGGGCGCGCTTGGCCAACCACGCCCCACTCGTCTACGTGGACTCGCCGCTTGTCGCCTGCCGGCAATGGGACGGCCAGGCCTCCCTGGACGGCCACGCCTTCGTGGCGAGCGCGGCGCTCGTGCGGGCTCGCAACTTCCCTGACCTGGGCGCTCTGCCCCGAGGCTACGCCGCTCGCTGGGAAAGGGAGATCGGCCGCCGCCACGTCTCCCAGCACCGGCGCTGGCCGGCCGCCCGCAGTTACCTGCGGGCGGCCCTGCTCGCCCGCCAGCCGGGCCAGCTCGCCTACGCGGTCGCCGCCGCCATGGCGCCCTCGGTCGCCGAGTCCCGCCTCCGCCAGGTGGAGGGCAGCCGGGACGCGCCCCGGACCTGGCAGGCCGAGGCGG